>JBBQML010000015.1:0-17958 GCA_038328885.1 Verrucomicrobiota bacterium
GCATCCTGAGGAGGCCGCCGGACATGGACTGCCACTTGGCAAGCTGGTTGAAGATTTCGTCGCCGGCCCGGCCCATGAAGTCGCAGTACATCAGTTCAACGAGGGGCCGGCCGCCCTCCAGGGCGTAGCCTACCGCGCTGCCCACGATGGCGCCTTCGCTGATGGGGGAATTGAACAGACGATGATACGGAAGGGCTTCGGTGAGCCCCCGATAGACGGCGAAGGCACCGCCCCAATCCCGGTTCTCCTCCCCGTACGCCACCAGGGTTGGATCTGCATAGAACCGGTCGAGGATGGATTCGAAAAGCGCGTCGCGGATGCCAATGCACTTGCTCTTGGGCACCTTGTTCCCCTTGTCGTCGAACGCGGATCGGCTGCGCTGGGCCAGTTGCTTGACGCGGGGGTTCTCCTCCCTCGCGAGCAGCACCTCCGGCTGGCGCCCCGGTTCCATCGACTCGACCCGTTGGTTCGAGAACATCGTGCGCTCCAGGAGGCAGTTCTTCCCCTTGAGATCGCTGCGGGGACTGATCTGCATGTCCACGGCCTTCTTGAAGGCCTTGAGAATCATGGCCTCGGCCTGGGCGTGGATCTGGTCGATCTCGCCCCGGGTGCAGATCTTGGCGTCGACGAGCTCCTGGGCGAACGCGACCAGGGAATCCTGCTTCTGCCAGGCCTCGACTTCGGACTTCTCCCGATAGCTGGAGGCGTCGGAGGGCGAATGGCCCGAAAAGCGGTACGTGACGGTGTCGAGCAGCACGGGGCCGCTCTTCTCCACTTCGAGGATCTGCTTCTTGCGGGCGATGGCGTCGATGACGGCGAGTGGATTGTAGCCGTCCACGCGTTCCGCGTGCATCTGTTCGGGGTTGGTGCCGGCACCGAGCCGCGCCAGGACCTTGAAGCCCATGGTCTCACCCACCGGCTGGCCCCCCATGCCGTAGAAATTGTTGACGAAATTCAGGATCAGGGGCAGCCCGCCGCGATGGGCGTCGTCCCAGAGCGTCCGGAACTGGTCCATGGTGGCGAAACAGATGCCCTCCCAGACGGGGCCGCAGCCGGCCGAAGCATCGCCAATGTTGCAGATGATGATGCCGGGCTTCCGGTTGACGTGCTTGTAGAGCGCCGCCCCGACGGAGATGTCGCCCGAACCGCCCACGATGGCGTTGTTCGGCATGATGCCGAAGGGCGGGAAGAAGGCGTGCATGGAACCGCCCATGCCCCGGTTGAATCCGTAGTCCTTGGCGAAGATCTCCGCCAGCGCGCCGTAGACGAGATAGTCCATGGCCAGGTCCTGCGTGGAACCGGTGGCGTCCTTCTCGACGACGCGCAGGGTGTCGCCACCGAAATAGCCGCGCATGATCTGGAGCAGGGCGTCATCAGGCAGCTTGGCGATGGCCGAAAGGCCCTTGGCCAGGATGTCGCCGTGGCTCCGATGCGAACCGTAGATGTGGTCATCGATGCCGAGGAGATAGGCCTGGCCCACCGCCGAGGCTTCCTGACCGATGGAGAGGTGGGCCGGCCCTCGGTGGGTGTACTCGATCCCGTGGTAGCTGCTGCGGAGCTTGACCTCGTTGAGCATGTTCTCGAAGGCCCGGATGATCTCCATGTCGCGCTGGATGCGCAGGAGGTCCGCATTCGAGAACCGCCCGGAGGCGAATTCCTCGGGGATGGTCTTCCGGTACTGGTTGAGGGGGATGGGTGCGAACTCGAGCTGGCCGGGCCGGCGGCTCTCCTCGGGACTGATGGTCTGGCTCTTGGGCATGGTATCAACTCCTGGTCAGTGTGTTGGAAAGGCGATCGGCGGCGAGTGCGGTTGGTCCTTCATTCCTCCGGGTAGTCCACTTGGATGCCCCGCGCACTCAGGAACTCCATCCACTCCGGAGCCGGGGCGCGGTCGGTAACCAACCGGGAAACCACGCCCCAGTTCACCACCTTGAAAAGGGAAGCCGCGGCGAACTTCGTGTGGTCCGCCAGCAGCACCGTCCGGCGCGCGTTGCAGACCGCTCGTCGATTCAGATCGGCGCTCTCAATGTCCGCCGCCGCCGGACCGAACTCCCGGTCCAGACCATCCGCGCCGATAAAGCAGACGTATCCGCGGAGTTGGTCGAGGGTCGCGGTGGCCAGGGGACCGACCGTGTCCATCCGGTCCGGCCGGTACTGACCACCCAGCAGAATCACCGAGATCCCAGGCAGGTCGAACTCCAGGGCCAACCGCGTGGAGGAACACACAAGCGAAAGCCGCCGACGGGTCTTGAGGTAGGACACCATCTCGAAGCAGGTCGTCCCCGAGTCGAGGTAGATCTGCTCGTCATCCCCGACGAGATCCGCCGCAAGGCGCCCGATCATGCGCTTGGCCCCGATGTTCCGCGCGCTCTTGGAACGAAAAGAGAAGTCCGATGGCCGCCGGAGCGTCGCGCCACCGTAGACCAGCTCGATGGTTCCTGCGCCCGCCATGGCCTTGAGGTCGCGACGAACCGTCGCCTCGGAGGCCGACAGTTCGACCGCCAGCTCCCTGGCAGTGACATGACGCCTCTCCAGGATGACCGCGAGAATCCGCTCGCGACGTTGACGGGCCGAACTCATGAAAAACTGAAATTGGATTAAGACGCATTTTGACAAAACGTCAACCATTCTTAGAAAAACTATGATTGACTTGTGATTGTCTGTGACTAGCTTCCGCCAAAACCAAGTCGCAGGTTCAATCACGACGGATGCAACATGCCAACGCTCACCCTGCCCCAAATCGGCAAGTCCCCCTCCAGCGCCACCGTTCACCGCTGGCTTAGAAGGCCAGGAGATGCAGTCCGCCCCGGCGAGGTCCTGGTGGAGGTCGAGACCGATGACGGGCTGGCGGAGATCGAATCGGCCCTCGCCGGCACGCTCTCGGAGGTGCTCGCCCCGGTCGGCAGCACCATCCCCGTCGGTTCACCGCTCGCGGTGCTCGGCGAAGCGACCACGGGTTCAACGTCGGTTCCTCCCCCCCCAACCAACCCCATCCCTGTGCCCACTCCCAACGTCCCTCCCGGCAAGGTGGTCCCGATCCTCATGCCCAAGGCCGGACAAAGCATGGAGGAAGGCGTCATCGTCAGGTGGCTGGTCCAACCCGGCACCGCCGTCCAGAAGGGCTCCGCGCTCTTCGAGATCGAGACCGACAAGGCGACCCTGGAGGTCGAGGCTGCGGACTCGGGCCGGCTGGCGCGGATTCTGGTGGCGGAAGGGGGTAGCAGCCCGGTGCTCCTGCCCGTGGCCTACTTGGCGGAAAACGACGCCGACGTCGACACCTTCATCACCGCACAGACCGGAGGCACCGCCGCGGCGCCGGCAGGCGCCCCGGCAGCCGTTGCTCCCCTGGCTACCGCCGCGCCGCAGGTCACGGGAAGGACGACACCGGCCGCCGTCACCGCGACGGGCCGCGTGAAAGCCTCGCCGGCCGCGCGCAAGCTCGCGGACGAGCGCGGCCTGGACTTGGCGACGGTGGCGCGAGGCTCCGGTCCGGGCGGGCGCATTCTCTCCACGGACATCCCCGCGGCAGCCCCGGCGAAAGCCGCCGCGCCCCCGGGCACCCCCGTCACGGAAGGCGGTTTACCGACCGGGGTGGTGCGCAAGCGGATGAGCGGCATGCGCAAGGCGATCGCCCGCAACCTGACGCTCTCCAAGACCACGATTCCGCACTGGTACATCAGCTCCCGCCTCGACGCCGGCGCGCTGATGAAGTTCTACCAGAGCCAGAAGGCCAAGATCGCGTGCAGCCTCAACGACGTGATCGTGATGGGGTGCGCGCGGGCGATCATGGAGTTCCCGGCGATGCACAGCCGCGTGGACGGCGAGACCGTGCTGGAGTTCCCCGGTGCGAACATCGGCATCGCGGTGGGCCTCGATGAGGGGCTGGTGGTGCCGGTGGTCCTGAACGCCGAGCGACTGACGCTGGAGCAACTGGCCACCGAGACCAAGCGGTTGGCCAACCAGGCGCGCACGGGCAAGATCGAGAACATGGGCCTGGGCATCTTCACCATCTCCAACCTCGGCATGTTCGGGGTGGATGACTTCGTGGCGATCGTGAATCCGCCCGAGGCGGCGATCCTCGCCGTCAGCACGGTGCGCGAGGATGTGATCGTGAAGGACGGCGCGATCCGGGCCGGTCACACCCTAAACCTCACTCTGAGTTCCGACCACCGGCTGATCGATGGCACGCTGGGCGCCCAGTTCATGGCGCGGCTCAAGGCGCTTCTGGAGAACCCGGTTCAACTGATCGCCTAGGACCATGAGCAAGCACTACCACATCGCCGTCCTCGGGGCGGGCCCGGGGGGATATGTCGCCGCGCTCAAGGCCGCCCAATGGGGAGCCAGCGTCGCCCTCGTCGAGAAGGAGCACCTCGGCGGAACCTGCCTCAACTACGGCTGCATCCCGTCCAAAACCATCCTGGCGTCCGCCGAGTTGATGCACCACGTCCAGCATGCGGCGGAGATGGGCATCGAGGTGCCGGCCGGCACCGCCGTGAACTGGGCCAGGATCCAGTCCCGCAAGGACAAGGTCCTGCAGACGCTCCGCACGGGCATCAAGGGGCTGCTCGGGGCACGGAAGGTCACCGTGTACCACGGACGCGGGTCCATCGCCGGACCGGGAAAGGTGGTGGTCGCCAAGACGGCCGGAGCGCCGGAGGAATTCACCGCGGACAAGCTCATCCTGGCGACCGGATCGGTTCCCTCGCGCATCCCCGGATGGCCGACCGACGCGAGCATCGTCTGCACGAGCGACGAGGCGCTCCACTGGAAGACCCTCCCGAAGCGGCTGCTGATCGTGGGCGGCGGCGTCATCGGATGTGAGTTCGCCTGCATGATGCAACCGCTCGGCGTGGAGGTGACGGTCGTCGAGATGCTGCCGCAGCTCCTCCCAAACCTGGACGCTCAGATCGCGCAGGTGCTCACGAACATCCTCACGGCGCGCGGCATCAAGGTCTTCACCGGCGTGAAGATCGAAAGCCTGACGCTGGGTGGCTCGGGTGCAATCGCCCGGCTGGGCACCGGGGAGAGCATCGACGCCGAGCGCGTGCTGGTGGCGACCGGCCGCCGGCCGAACACGGCCGAGCTGGGGTTGGACACGATCGGGCTGGCCACGGACCGCGGCTTTGTGCGGGTGAACGATCGGATGGAGACGCCGGTGAAAGGGTACTACTGCATCGGCGATGCCAACGGCCGGTGCCTGCTGGCGCATGCGGCCTCGGCCCACGGTGTCGTGGCGGCGGAGAACGCGCTGGGGCACGGCCAGGAGTTCCACGCCCCCATCCCCAACGCGGTCTATACCTTTCCTGAAGTGGGCTCGGTGGGGCTCACGGCCGAGGAGGCCAGGGCCCAGGGAATGCCGGTTTCGGTCGGCACCTTCCCCCTGTCGCACCTCGGCAAGGCCCTCGCAGTCCATGCCAACGAGGGGTTGGTCAAGGTCGTGCGCCACCGCGAGACCGGCCAATTGCTGGGCGTGCACATGATCGGCCACAACGTGACCGAGTGCATCGCCGCCGCCGGGGCATTGCTTCACCAGAAGGCCAGCGTGCAGGACGTCGCGGAGACCGTCTTCGCGCATCCGACCATCAGCGAATCGATCAAGGAAGCCGCCGAGGACGCCCTCGGCCTGGGGCTGCACCTGCCACCACGGAAGATTTTGCGTGTCGCCGCCGGTGCCGGGTAGTGTCGGGCACTCGATCACGGCCTGCCGCGGACGGGCCGTGGCATCCATCTGCACATCGCGGAGACCGGGAAAGCACCATATGTCGCAAGGCGTCGCCGAAGCACTCGCGTTTCTCAAGGGACTGGGGACCCCCGAGAGCCTCGCCCCGAGGGTGAATGACGGAACCCCGCCGCCCGCTCGGCGGAAGGTCAACAGCCACATCCATCTGCCCCCCAATTTCTCGGCGTTCCGGACGGTGGCCGAGGCCATCGAGCTGTCCGCCGCCCAGGGAATCGAGGTGCTGGGCGTCAGCAATTACTACGACTACGAGGTCTACGGCGACTTCGCCCGGGGCGCCCGCCACGCCGGGATCTTCCCCCTGTTCGGCCTCGAAATCATTTGCCTGATCGACGACCTCGTGAAGCAGGGTGTGAAGGTCAACGACCCGGGCAACCCCGGGAAGATGTACATCTGCGGCAAGGGCATCACCCGGATCGCACCGTTCAACGACGAGGCGAGCCGACTCCTCGGCATCATCCGCCACAGTGACAGCACGCGGCTCCGCGAGGTCATTCGCCGACTCGGCGAAGTGCTCGTCCATCGCGGGTTGTCCATCTCCCTGACTGAGGCCGACGTGATCGACATGGTGGCGCGGCGCCACGACTGCCCGCGGGAACGGATCTACCTTCAGGAGCGGCACGTCTGCCAGGCCTTTCAGGAGGCGATCTTCGCCGCCGTCCCGATGGCGGGGAGACTCGAGACGCTCAGCCGGGTCTTCGGCCTGACGGCCCCCCCGAAGTTCGGGCCGGAGGAGGCCGTCAAGATCCAGAACGAGATCCGGGCCCACCTGATGAAGGCCGGCAAACCGGCGTACGTGGAGGAGACCTTCGTCACCTTCGAGCAGGCCCACCGGCTGATTCTTGAACTCGGCGGCATCCCGGCCTACCCGACGCTCGCCGACGGCACCAGCCCGATCTGCCCGTTCGAGGAACCGGTGGAGAAGCTCATCGCGAACCTCCAGGCCCGCGGGTTCGTCTGCGCCGAGTTCATCCCGATCCGCAACACCCCCGAGGTGTTGAGCCGCTACGTCAGGACGATGCGCGCCGCCGGCTTGGTCGTCACCGCCGGCACCGAACACAACACGCTGGACCTGCTGCCCCTCGATCCGGCTTGTGTGAAGGCCCTCCCCGTGCCCGACGACGTGAAGGACATCTTCTGGGAGGGTGCCTGTGTGGTGGCGGCGCACCAGTTCCTCACGCTCCACGGGGAGTGCGGCTTCGTCGACGGAGAGGGCCGTCCCAATCCAAAGTACCCGGACCCGACCACACGCATCGCGGCGTTTCACGCGCTGGGGGCGGCGGTGATTCGGCGATACCTCGACTCCGACTAGTCACAGCTCAGGGAACTCGCACCCGGAGACGCTCCCGGCGGGGCGGGTTCCCCTCGTTCCGAAGGAAATCAAGATCATGGCATCCCTCACGCAGTGGCCCGAGTTCTCGAAGTCCGACAGCCCCATGGACGTGCTGGTCAAGCTCTCGCACTTCTACGGGGCTGATCCGGAGTTCGTTCTCGCCGGCGGAGGAAACACGTCGGTCAAGATCGGCGACCGGTTGTTCGTCAAGGGCAGCGGGCATGTTCTGGCCACGATGCCGCCGGAGGGTTTCGTTGAGATGGACCGCCAGCAACTCGAGGCCCTGCTGAACCGCACGCTGTCCCCGGACCGGATGGCCCGCGAGGAGGAGTTCAAGGCCGCCACGCTGGCGGCGCGCGTCCACCCGGGGAAGAACCAGCGTCCGAGCGTGGAAGCCCTGCTCCACCACCTCATGCCGCGGCAGTACGTGATCCACACCCACAGCACGCTGGTGAACATGGTGACGTGCTGTGCCAAGGGCCCCGAACTCGCCCACGAACTGGCCCACGACATCGTGTGGATCCCTGAGGTCGACCCGGGCTTCATCCTGTCGGTGACCCTTCGACAGGCCCTCCAGGACTTCCAAAAGGCCACCGGCCGCGATTGTCCCCGCGCGGTTCTCATGCAGAACCACGGGTTGGTGATCTGCGGCGACAGCCCGGCCGAAATCCGGGAACACACCGACTGGCTCGTCGAGACGCTACGCCAGCACCTGGCGGCCGCCGGCAACGCACCCGCTTTCGGACCGGTCACGAAGGTCGAACCAGCACTCGCCCGCACCCTGCTCCACGGCATCGCCCCGGCGCTGCGCGGTCTGCTGGCGAACGGGGAAAACCTGAAGATCATCACCTTCTCCGACGCCCCGGAGGTGATGGACCTCGTGGGCGGCGCCGAGGGCCAGGAGGCCGCCACCCGGGGCCCGATCACCCCGGACCAGATCGTTTACTGCAAGTCGTTCCCCCTCTGGCTGGAACCCGCCGGCGACGCCACCCCCGTGGCCCTGGTCGGGATGCTCCGCACGGCGATCCAGGAGCACTCGACGAGAACCGGCGCAGTTCCCCAGGTCATCCTCGTCCGGGGTCTCGGCCTGTTCGCTGCCGGCGACGACTTCGCGGCCGCCGATACCGTGCGACTGGTTTACACCGACGCCATCAAGGTCATGGCCGGCGCCCGCCGGTTGGGCGGGGTGCGGTACATGGACGACGGGATGCGCAGGTTCATTGAGGACTGGGAGGTCGAATCCTACCGCAAGGGAATTAGCGCCGCCGGACGCGCCAGTGGGCGCGCTGCCGGGAAGGTCGCCATCGTGACCGGGGCGGCGCAGGGCTTCGGGCTCGAGATCTCGCAGGACCTGATCGCCCAGGGGGCGGCCGTGGTCCTCGCCGACGTCAACGCGGGGGGGGTGCAGGCCGCGGCCGATCAGCTCAACTCCCGACTCCCCAAGCCCCGGGCGGTCGGCCTGGTGATCAACGTGACAGACTCGGCTTCCGTGGAAGACGCCGTGCACAGGGTCGTCCGCCATTTCGGCGGCTTCGACGTCTTGGTGTCCAACGCCGGAGTGCTCCGGGCGGGCAGTGTGAAGACGCAACCCGAGAAGGACTTCGATTTCGTCACGGCGGTGAACTACAAGGGCTACTTCGTCTGCGTGCAGAAGACCGCCCCCATCCTGGCTACCCAGCACCTGGCGAAACCGGACTACTTCTCGGACATCATCCAGATCAACTCCAAGTCGGGCCTGGTGGGCTCGAACCGCAACGGCGCCTATGCCGGCGGCAAATTCGGCGGCATCGGACTGACCCAGTCCTTCGCGCTGGAGCTCGTCGAGGACGGCATCAAGGTCAACGCGATCTGCCCCGGCAATTTCTTCGACGGCCCGCTCTGGTCCGACCCCCAGAACGGGCTGTTCGCCCAGTATCTGTGCAGCGGCAAGGTGCCCGGCGCGAAGACCATTGCCGACGTGAAGCGATTCTATGAGGCCAAGGTCCCGATGAACCGCGGCTGCACCACGGCGGACGTCGTGAAAGCGCTCTATTACCTCATCGAGCAGAAGTACGAGACCGGTCAGGCCGTGCCGGTGACCGGCGGCCAGGTGATGCTCTCGTAACGCACTTACCCCCGGAACCTCCCCTCGACACCCACAGCCCAGACCAGGAAACCGACATGGCGAACACCCCAATCCCCACCACCCAATACGCCGTCCAACTCGTCGGGCCCGGCCAACTCCAACTCAACACGGCCAAGGAGGTCTTCCGGCCCGGCCCACACCAGGTTCTCGCCAAGGTCGAGTGTGTGGGCCTCTGCTTCTCCGATCTGAAGCTCCTGAAGCAGTTCGACCAGCACCCCCGCAAGAGCATCGTCATGAAAGGGCTGAGCACCCAGGCCCTCGGGGAGATGCCCAACTACGTCCCCGGCTCCAAACCCACCGTCCCGGGACACGAGGTCACCTGCCGCATCGTCGCCGTCGGAGAGGGAGTGCAGCACCATAAGGTCGGCGAACGTTGCCTGGTGCAGACCGATTACCGCAATCTGCCGACAGCCGGCTCGGCCTCGGCGTTCGGCTACAACTTCGAGGGCGCCCTGCAGGAGTACGTCCTGATGGACGAACGGGTGGTCATCGACGCGTCCGGCGAACGTTTCCTCATCCCGGTGAACGAAAGTCTCGCCGCCTCGGCGGTGGCCCTCGTGGAACCCTGGGCCTGCGTCGAGGATTCCTACGTCAACGTGGAACGTCAGACCCTCAAGGCCGGTGGCCGCTTGCTGATCGTGGCGGACCGCCCTGACGACATCCGGATCGAAAGCCTCCCCTGCGACCCCGCCGGCACACCGGGCGAGGTGCGCCGCATTACTCCGGCCGAGGCGGCATCCATCGCCAACGAATCCTGCGACGACATCGTCTACTTCGGCGCCGATCAGGCCACGCTCGAGGTCCTCAACGACAAACTCCTCACCCGTGGCATCATCAATGTCGTCCTCGGCGGCAGGAAGATCGGCGCCCCGGTGAACATCGGCGTCGGTCGCGTGCACTACGGGCTGACCCGCTGGATCGGCACGACCGGCGGCGATCCCGCCGAGTCCTACCGGCATATCCCGCTGACCGGCGAGATCCGCGACGGCGACAGCATCCTCGTTGTCGGAGCCGGCGGACCCATGGGACAGATGCACGTCATCCGAGCGGTCTGCTCGGGGATCGCCAACATCTCGGTCGTCGGCACCGACATGGATGACGCCCGGCTCGCGTCCATTCAGAAGAAGGCCGAAACCTTCGCCGCGGTGAATGCCGTGCCGCTGAAGATGCTGAACACGGCGAAGACTCCCCTCACCGACCGGTTCTCCTATTTCGCGCTGATGGCGCCGATCCCGGCATTGGTTGCGAACAGCATCCGCGACAGCAAGCCCGGCTGCATCATCAACATCTTCGCCGGCATCCCCGCCCCGACGAAGCACCCGCTCGACCTCGACACCTACATCGCCAACCGCTGTTTCATGTTCGGCACCAGCGGTTCGACCATCCGCGACATGAAGATCGTGCTGGAGAAGCTCACCTCGGGCCGGCTGAACACCAACTGCTCCGTCGACGCAGTCAGCGGCATGGCGGGCGCGACCGCGGGCATCGCTGCCGTCGAAAACCGCACGCTGGCCGGGAAGATCATCGTGTACCCGATGCTCCACGACATCGGTCTCATCCCCCTGGTGGACCTGCACCAGCCATTCCCCACCGTGGCGGCGCTGCTCGACCAGGGTCAGTGGACCAAGGCCGCCGAGGAGGAACTGCTCCGGGTGGCCGGGAGGTAGGGTCGGGCTAGAAGGCGAAGGCGGATTGCACCGCGGCGACGTACCCCAGCAGGAATGTCGCGGCCAGCACCAGGAGCGGAATGGCCAGACCACGGTGGGCGGTGGGATGGCGGGGAATCGGGTCGCCCACGGTGACCGGGGATGCCAGAGAGAGCGTCACCATCGAGAAGCCGCCGGTCCTGGGCCGGCGCGAAACGGGACCCCGGGTCAGCCGCAGACCGCTCGCTTTCCCAGGCTCGGGTTGGGCAAGGACCTGCAAGCATCCTTGAAAATCCGGCTCCTCGGCGTGGAAAACGGTTTCCGAAGAACCGCACGGAGCCGACACGAATGAACTGCGGAACATAGGTCACTCCTTCCATGAGTGGCCCCTGGGTGGGGCGTTGGGACGATGAACGGCATCCATGCCGCCCGGCGAACTGTTCTGAGGTGTCCGCCCTTAACCTCGCCAGCCTGGCCGAACTCCCAACCGGCTGGCGCTGAAACTATCGGCCAAGCCCGGCGGAACTTGAGCCGTCCAATCAGTGCTTCCGCGACGCCTCGTCGGAGGATGTCGCCCCCTGGGTGGCCCGCCTCACACCACCCCGGCCTGCGGCGGCGTGGGGACGGGATATCGCCCGTCCGGACCCGCCCGCACCGGGGCGGGATCGTCCAGGGTCTGGATCCGTTCCAGACCCGGAGCCTGCTCGACCGTCGAGGCCAGCGCCTGATCGTAAGTCACCGGTTGACCGGATTCCGCGGCCATCCGGCCCATGATCGCGACCAGGCACGCCTTCGCGCTGCGTTCGGTCTCGTTGTAGGGCTTGTCGTTGCGGATCGCCTCGAAGAGTTCGTCGTGCTCCGCCTGGTAGGGATCCCAAGGCTCCCCCCGCCAGCGCCAGACCTCATGTTCCGGCGTCTGCACGTGACCGGAATAGAGCCGGGGTTTCGGCGCGGAAAGGCTCTCCATCAGGAGCGCCGAGCCCTTGGTGCCGTGGGCGACGTCGCTGAAGATATCCCAGGTCCGGTTGATATGCCGTCCCTGGGCCAGGAGCTTCGTGCCGTCGCCGAACGTGTACTCGACAACGTAGTCGTCCAGCATCTGGTCCGGATCGGTCCGAGCCACCCGCGCGCCGTGCCCCTGTGCGGTGACAGGCAGGGCGTTCTTGGCCCAGCAGCAGACGTCGATGTTGTGGATGAGCCAGTCGACGAAGAACGAGGCGTTGAGCCAGGTGAACGAGTTGTAGTTCCGGATCTGGTGCGAGAGTTCGCTCTCGCCAGCCTTCCGGGGATTAAACCCGACCGCCCCGTGCATGCGGTAGGTCCGCAAGAGAACAAGGTCCCCGATGGCCCCATCATGAATCCGGCGGATGACCTCCTGCCGCGGCTTATCGTGTCGCCACATGAGCCCGGTGGCGACCTTCAGGTTCTTCTGGGCCGCCACCTCGCCCGCTCGCAGCACGCGGCGGACGCCGGGGGCGTCGACGGCGAACGATTTCTCCATGAAGACGTTCACCCCCTTTTGCACCGCGTACTCGAAGTGGATGGGACGGAATCCCGCCGGCGTCGCGAGGATCACCAGACCGTTCTTCGGCAGCGCGTCGATGGCCTTCTTGAAGGCGTCGAACCCGATGAACTGCCGGTCCGGCGGCACCTCGGTGCGCTCGGGATACTGTTTCTTCAGGCTCTCATGGCTCACCTTGAGCCGATCCGCGAACACATCGGCCATGGCCACCAAACGAACCGGCCCCCGGGTGGCCAGCGCATTCGCCGCCGCGCCGCCGCCGCGGCCGCCACAGCCAACCAAAGCAACGTCGATCGTGCCGTCCTCGCCCGCGTGAGCTCCGACCTCGATCGCCCGGGTCAGGGCCGCAGCCGCCAGGGCCGTGCCGGAAGTCTTGAGGAAACCACGCCGATTGGGAGTGGGAGGGTTCATGACGGCACGAAGCTACAAGCGGATACGCCCCTGTCCGCGAATTTGGGGTCATTTGACAACGGGCCGCTTCCCTCCCCACGCTCGCCCCGCGCCATGAAACCCGGACCGGACCAGATGCTTGCCGAAACCCGGGCCTGGGTGAATCGGGCGGTGATCGGACTGAATCTTTGCCCGTTCGCCCGGGCGGTCGAGGTGAAGAATCAGATCCGTTATGTGCTCACCGAGGTCGAGGATGGGGAGGCCCTGCTGGGGATCCTGGAATCGGAGTTGCGCCTCCTCGCCGGAAGGCCACCGAGCGAAGTGGAAACGACGTTGCTGGTCCATCCGCACGCCTTCGCCGATTTTGAATCCTTCAACGAATTCCTCGGCGAGGCCGAAGCCGCCGTCGAGCGCCTGGGCCTCGCGGGCGTCCTGCAGGTGGCCAGCTTCCATCCGCGGTTTCAGTTCGCGGAAACGGAACCCGACGACGTGACCAACGCGACCAACCAGTCGCCGTATCCGACGCTGCATCTGCTGCGCGAAGAGAGGATCACCCGGGCAGTCGCTTCCCTTCCCGATCCGGCGTCGATCTACCAGGCGAACATCCTGACGCTGCGCGCGCTGGGCCACGCGGGCTGGGCTGACGTACAGGCCCAGTGGCGGCAGGATGCGACCCGACCCGCGCCATGAGGTCGTGCCTGCGGCCCGCGTGGGCCGAGCAGCCTGCTCAAAAAGCCCCTTGTCTCGTAGTCGCCGTGGTCACACGGCGCATTCATTGGCTTTTCCGCGTTCCTTTCGTTGTTCCGGGCGGCTGCCAGACTTTTCCAACCGGCTGCTAGAGTCCCGCCATCAGCAACGCAAACGACAGCAGTCCGCCCGCGAGCGCAAGCAGGCCCCACCGTCGAATCCGACCGAGCCGCCACCACATGAAGATCCCCGAGCCGATCCACACGAGGATCGCGGCGCAGACGATATCCACGATGATCGACCAAAGTGTGTTGAGCACACCGGGTTGCTCGAAGCCGCCGCGAACGTGCATTCGCAGAAGGACCTGATCCCAGCGCAGCCGTTGGTGTTCGGTCCGGAGCTTCTTCTCCGCGATAAGATAGGTCAGCCGGGTCTGCTCCCAGAAAGTGAAGCGCATGATGCGGAGTTCGTCGGGCCTGGGACGCTCCGCCCAGAAGGCACCTTCCGCGCCGGTTTCCCGGAGGATGGCGACCCCGAGGCGGCGAAGCTCGGCCTCGTCGGTGCGGCTCGGCACTGCGTGCTCGTAGGGCCGCTCCGAAACCACGTCCCATGGCGGCTCCTGGCCGGCGCCGAACCAAGCATGATGGCTGATGACGAACGAACTCACGCCGTACATGACGAACCAGGGCAGGAGAAAAAGCCCGAGGTAGAGGTGGGCCCGTCGGTTGATATGGTCGAAGGACTTCATGGCGAGGCCCTCAGAGGCGGGAGAGGAAGAACGCGAACAGCAGGACACCGGCCAGGGCGGAGAGCGTCCCGAAGGTCCGAGTCGGCCGGAGTTCCCACCAGAGGCACACTCCCGACAGAGCCCAGAACACCATCGTGATCACGGTCAGATCCACGGTGAAGGCCCAGGTGTCCTCGAGCGCGTAGGGATGCTGGAATCCTCGGCGCCGGTGCAAACGCTCGAGGAAGGCCGGGGCGCCGATCGTCTCGCGTTCAATCACCAGCTTGCCGGTCTCGTGCCGCCACGTCAGGCGGCGGTTGCCAAGTGGGTGCTGCCGATCGATCACCAGGGGGCGCCCGTCCCTTCCACCGCTGACCCGATGGGCGCCCGCCAAGCCGAGGTCCTCGAGGATCGTCCGGGCGACCTCGTCCGGTGCCGTACCGGCGGGGAAATCCCGCGTGAACTCGAGTTCGCGTTCGGGGACAAACTTGGGCGCCCCATCCCCCATCAGCTTCCGCACCGTTTCCCGATGGTTCATCACCACCGTGCTCACCGCATACATGAGCATCCAAGGCACGAGAAACAGACCCAGGTAGAGGTGCAACCGGCGGAGGAGGCGGGAGGCGGAACGCCCTCGACCGGTCGCAGCGACGGGGGCTTCTTCGGGGGAGGTCTGGGACATGGTTATGCGCGTGGAGGGTGGATGAGGCGCAAATCCACTCTGCAACGCCGGGTGGAAGGGCTCAGGCAGCCGTCAACGCGGCCCGGGCGTTCCCGCGGCCGCCCGTTTTCTCGAGGAAGTAGTCGTAACCCCCCGGATACCCGACGACCTTGCCTGCCCGGACATGGAGGACCTTCGTCGCCAGCCTCCGGATGAAGTGCACATCGTGGGAAATGAACACCAGTGTGCCCTCATAGCGCTCAAGGGCCAGGGTGAGGGATTCCACGGTCTGGATGTCCAGGTGGGTCGTCGGCTCGTCCATCAGGAGCAGGTTCGGCGGGTCGACGAGGAACTTGATCAGGTTCAAGCGGCTCTTCTCGCCACCGCTCAACACCGAAGTCAGCTTGTGAATGTCCTCCTTGCGGAAGAGGAACGAACCCAACAGCGCCCGGGCATCGTCCTCGCGCAGGGCAGGCGAACTGCCCATCACCTCCTCGAAGACTGTCTTCCTAGGATCCAACGCTCCCGCGCGGTGCTGGGCATAGTAGCCGATCTTGGCGTTGTGCCCCAGCTTCCGCTCGCCCGCCTGGAAATCCACCACCCCGGCGAGAATCTTCAGGAGCGTGGACTTGCCCGCGCCATTCGGTCCCACCAGCACCGTCCGTTCACCGCGCTCGATGGTCAGGTCGAGTCCCGCATAGACCTTGTTTGCCCCATAGGCCAGATGGATACCCTCCAGCGCGACCGCCCGTTGTCCGCCGCGCGGTGGCGCAGGAATCTGGATCCGGACCGGCTTGCGCGGCGCCATCGGTTTCTCGATCCGTTCCATCCGCTCGATCTGCTTGAGCTTGGCCATGGCCTGCGACGACTTCGAAGGCACCGCACGGAAGCGGTCGGCGAACTCCTGGAGCGCCTGGATCTCCTTCTGCTGGTTCTTGTGCGCCGCGAGTTGCTGCTCATACCGCTCCTCCCGTTGCCGCAGGAAATCCGTGTAGTTCCCGGAGTAGGCCACCAACCGGCGTTCGGCGATCTCGTGAACCTGGTCGACGATCTCATCCATGAACTGCCGGTCGTGGGAGATCATCAGCAGGGCGCCCGCGTAGTTCTTAAGGTGATTCTGCAGCCACAGGAGCGAGAGCAGGTCGAGGTGGTTGGTGGGCTCGTCCAGCAGGAGCAGGTCCGGCTCGATCACCAGCAACCGCGCCAGATGCGCCCGCATGATCCACCCACCGCTCATCTCCCGCGCCGGTCGCCCGATGTCCCCCTCCTTGAAACCCAGCCCGGCGAGGAGTTTCCTGGCCTTGGCCTCGACCTGCGGGTCGTTCAAGGCGTCGTGCTTGGCGTGAGCTTCCATGTACTCCGCCTCCCCGACGTCGCCCGCCGCTTCCAGTTCCCGGAGCCGCCGCTCGAGCGCCGGCAGTTCGCCCGCGCGACCGGTTGCCACTTCCAAAACCGTCTCCGGCCCCACGGCCTCGCCCTCCTGAGGCAGGTAACCCACCATCGTCCAAGGATCGCGCTCGACCGCACCGGCTTCCGGCTCGAACTCCTTCAGGATGATCGAAAACAGCGTCGTCTTCCCGGCTCCGTTTGGGCCGACCAGGGCGACGCGCTCACCGCTGTTGACCTGCAGCGAGGCGTTCTCGAACAACGTCCGCCCGCCCAACACCATCTTGAGATCACGAATTGCTAGCATGTGGATCCGGAGCGGGAGGCAGCCCACCCACAGCTGCCGATCCTTGACCGGACGGTCAGTATGCAACGGCTTCGGGAACCGGTGATAGTCCTATTCCAGGGCCTCGGGCCAGCCCGGCAACCGATCCTCAACGGAGATACCGGCCAAAGATTCAGAAGAATCGGGTTGCCTCTTTCGGCCAGTTTAGGCAGTAAACCGTAGCTGATCCCATTACTACTGAAACCGATTATGAAGACCAATCCTTGGAAGCGTCTCCTGCTGAGCTCGGCGTGGCTGCTGGTGGCGGGGGCGTCCGCCCCGCTGGCGCAAGCGCAGAGCATTTCGCTCCCCGTGGTGCCCCGTGTCGGTTTCGCAATCTCGAACCTCGCGAGCGGACTGGTTCTGACGTACGAACTCCCCGCACCCCGGGCTGCGGAGAATGAGCTCGGCCAGCCCATCTGGGTGCTCGAGGACTTCCTCCTCGACGATCCCGAGTTTCAGATGCACCTCCTCAAGGTCACGCTGGATCCGGATCCCTCGATCAGCTTTGCGTTCTCAGTCACCGATTTCGGAGCACCAACAACTTTCATCTTCGGGTTTTTCACTCCAATCGTGCCGACCTTTTCCCCGAACGAGGTGTCGGCCAGCATTGAAGGATTCCTGACGGACGCCCGGGATGATGGCGTCTCGCTCACGCTGGTAAACCCGCATCTGCTGGTGGGTGACCTCAACGCCCCCCCCACGAACGCTGGGGTTGATGTGGGGCCCGCCGCCAGCTTCGGTCCCTCGGGGTTCACCGATTCCGAGTACCTCTACGGACCGTACAACGCCGGACCCCAGCCCGGTCCGGGACCGGGGCCGTGGACCGGCCTTTCCGGGATCATCGCCTTCGGTCTCGGTGGCGACAATGACCGAGCCGAATTCGGCGGGAATATCACGATCCTCCCCTCCTCGGGCGTGGTCCCGGAACCCGGTACGTGGGCCGCTGCCGGTCTCTTGGGAGCGGGCCTGGTCGGGGGAGCCCTCCGGCGCCGGATGCGCGCGTGCGCCTGATGCGGGGCTAAAGTCCACCGGCGACACACCGGAAATGGTAGCCGAGGATGGCCAGTTCCATGGCCGTCTTGAACTGGCGGGGGTGGCATAACAGAGCGCCCCAGAAGAGCCGCCAATAGGAGCGCCGTCCCCGGTGGCGGATGCCGAGCAGCCAGAAAGACTTCACGAAGGCCTCGACATCGCTGCGGGACACCCGGCCGCGGGAAGCGGCCGGGCGGTGCTGTCGGAGGAACGTCCGGATGCGGCTGTAGTACGCCTTCGGTTCGTACAAGCGCCGCATCAACTCCCGGTAGCCCGATTCCAGGAACTCCCGGTCGAGCCGGGGACGGAAATTCAGCACCGCGGCGGTGTTGTTTCCCGAGGTCTCCTTTTCCAGTCGACCTTCACGCTGGAGTCGCTGGTAAA
>JBBQML010000016.1:0-17878 GCA_038328885.1 Verrucomicrobiota bacterium
CATCCGGCCTGTTATATCGTATACATCGATACGGGCATTGACAGAAACCGGTGAAACAAACTCGAAACGCAACTTATCGGAGAACGGATTGGTTCTTCAACCTCGTCGACAATGCGATCAAGTACGGCCGTTCGGGTGGGCGGGTGGCCGTGGGGGCACGGGTGGTACCGGGAACTGCGACCGTGGAACTCTGGATTTCCGACGACGGCCCGGGGATCCCGCGCGAATCCCTGGATAGAGTCTTCGAACGCTTCTACCGCGTCGACGCGGCCCGCTCCCGGGAGCAGGGGGGCACGGGGTTGGGGTTGTCGATCGTGAAGCACATCGTCCAAGCCCATGGCGGCGAGGTCCGCGCCGAGAGCGATCCCGGCAAGGGCACCACGTTCCGCCTGACCCTGCCGCACGAGGAAGCGCCCGCCAGCAGCCCGCCAACTAACCCACCGGGAACGGGGTGACGAGCCAGGTCCGCGCGGGGTCGCGGCCCGCCAAGATCCGCGCGAGCGGAGTGTCGAGCGTGCCGTCGAGGCTCCCCGAGACCACCCGCTCCTTGCCCGAGCCGGTCGCCAGGATGACCATCTCGGCCGCCGACCGGAGCAGGGCGTATCCCATGGTGATTCGAGCCGGTGGCGGCTTCGGTCCGAGGACGAATCGGAACGGCTCCGTGGCGGCGAGGTCGGCGGTCAGGTTCCGCGGGAAAAGGGAGGCTACGTGGCCGTCCTCGCCCACCCCGAGGACCACGCAGTCAGGGCCGGCCGTCGAGGGCGTACGCCTGGCCCGCCAGGCGGCCCAGTCGAGGTTGGCGCTTGCGGTTGCTTCGGCCGGAGCCAACTCCCCGGCAATGCGGTGCACCTGGCCCGCCGCCAGGCCGAGTGGTTCGATCAGCCGGGCCCGGGCGGTCTGGAAGTTGCTCTCCGGATCGTCCGGCGGCACCAGGCGTTCGTCCGCCCAGAAGAGGCCCACGTGGTCCCAGGCCACCCCCTGGGACCCCGCCTGGGCGACCAGGCCATCGAAAAACGCGGCGGCGATCCTGCCGCCCGAGAGGGCGAGTCCCCAGCCGCGTGGCCCGGCAGTTTTGATCGAGCGCGTGACGATCCGGGCGGCCTCCCCCGCGGCGGCGGCGTCATCGCCACAGGGTACCAGGGTGGCCCTCATCACTGGCCTCTCTCCTGGCACGCCAGCCTGCGTTGGGGAGCGGCGGAATGCCTCATTGGAGGGGTGCAGGATTTCGCCACGCGTGCCCGTGGCGTTCGAGCAAGGCGTCGCCAGCAGCCGGTCCCCAGGATCCCGCCGGATAGAACTCAGCGTCGGTCAAGGGCCGGTTTCGCCAACCCGCCCGCACGGCGTCGACAAACCCCCAGGCGGTCTCGACCTCGTCGCGTCGGATGAACAGGGTGGGGTCGCCGGCCATGGCCTCGAGCAGCAGGCGCTCGTAGGCCTCCGGCGTGTAGGCGCCGAATTCGACGTCATAGCTGAAGTGCATCCGGACGGGCCGGATCTGCATGCTGGTGCCCGGGACCTTGCCGTTCACCCGGAGGGTGATGCCCTCGTTCGGCTGGAGTCGCAGTGTCAGCGAGTTGGCATCCAGTCGCGGACCGCACTGCGCGGCAAAGAGCACGTGAGGGGTGGGCCGGAACTGCACCCGGACCTCGCTGGCGCTGTGCGGAAGGTTCTTCCCGGTGCGCAGGTAGAATGGCACGCCCGACCAACGCCAGTTGTCGATCAGGACCCTGAGCGCCACGTAGGTCTCGACCGTCGAGGCGGGATCGACCTTCGGTTCGTCTCGGTAGGCCGGTCGCGCCTCGCCGGCGACGGTGCCGGCGGTGTACTGGCCACGGACGACCTGCTGCCCGACCTGATCCGGCTCCCAAATGCGCAGGGCTTTGAGCAATTTCACCTTCTCGTCGCGGATGGCCTCCGCCTCCAACGAACCCGGAGGTTCCATGGCCATCAGCGCCAGCACCTGGAGCAGGTGATTCTGAACCATGTCGCGCAGCGCCCCGGCTTCCTCGTAATACCCGCCGCGGGCCCCCACTCCGTGCTGTTCGCCGACGGTGATCTGGACGTGCTCGATCGCGTCGCGATGCCACAACCGCTCGAAGATGGCGTTCGAGAAACGGAACAGCAGCAGGTTCTGGACGGTCTCCTTGCCGAGGTAGTGGTCGATGCGGAAGATCTGAGACTCGTGGGTGTGCCGGGTGATCTCCGCGTTGAGGCGGCGGGCCGACACGAGGTCGGTGCCAAACGGCTTCTCCACCACCACCCGCTGCCAGCCAGCCTGGCCCTCCACCCGACGGTCCAGGATCGCGCTGGCATCCAACCGCTCGACGACCTCGGCGAACTGGCTGGGCGAACTGGCCAGGTAGAAGAGGAGATTGTGCGCCAACTCGGGCGACCCGAAGCCCCGGAGCATCTGCTTCAGGCGCGCGTAAGCCGCGAGTTCGTGAAACTCGCCGACGCAGTAGTGGAGGTTCGCGGCGAAAGCGGTCCAGACCGACTCATCCACCGGTTGCGTCCGCGAGAACCGCACCAGCGCCTCGTGCAGCTCCGCGCGCCAGGCTTCGTCCGTCTTCGCCCGCCGCGCGAAACCCACGATCCGGAAGGGATCCGGCATCTGCCGGGCGAGGAACAGGTGGTAGAGCGCCGGCACCAGCTTCCGCGCGGTCAGATCCCCACTCGCGCCAAAGATGATGATCGTGCAGGGCCCCACCACTTTCCTCCCGCTGTCGAGGCGGCACACGAGGAGTTCATCCAGAATAGCCGGGTCATCCACGTCCGGAAGAGTGTCCGAGGTCCACCGCGGTCGCAACTGCCTCCAGAGTCGTCGGCGATTCAACGCAACCTTCCCGGCAGTTCCGTCTCGACCCACCCAGCCCCCGGGGTCCCGCCGCCGGGTCGGATCTTTCTTCGGGGGGTCAACGCCCACCCAGCCGGGCCCGGAAGTTGAACCGGTCGTTGGGTGCCGCATCCCCGTTCCGGGTGAAGTCCGTCCAATCCCCGGCCTCGAGGCAGTGATCGGCCCACTTGAAATCGATGACGTCCGGCCGCGCCGCAAGCCCCAGCTCCCGCCAGGTCACCGAGAGCTCCAACTGGTCGGCACCGCGTCGCCAGTCGCTCGTGCCCAAGCGTTCCCACTGGAAGCCCGCGCCGGCGTGGCGCTCGAGCGACCCGGCCTCCACGCGATTCACCACCGCGTCGTAACCCAGCCACCCGGTGCGCACGTCGGCATCCAGATCCAGAAACAGCACCATCCAGCCCCCGGTGGCCCCGGCCGCGTCGGGCTCGGAGAGCGGCCCCCGGGTACGGGCCAGGAAACTCACGCGTCGCCGGTCGGCGCTGACCTTCGCGGCGACGAGATCGTTCCGCCCGGTGGAATTGCGGTAGATGACGTTCGTCGACCAGCCGCGGTGTTCCCGCTGGACGGGGTCACCCAGGGTGTCGCGGAACTCCGGTCCCACCGGGTCCCAGTCGTCGAACCGCCCGTCGATCCGCACCGCTGCCGGGCGCACGACCGACACCTCCCGGGCGCCCTTGTAGCGCCGCACCCAAGCCACGAACTGCCAGTAGTAGTCGTCCCCGTGCCCGCCCCGCATGGGCTCGATGTCGCGGCTGTGCTCCTGGTCGAACTGGTCGACGAACATGACCGGCCGCTTCACCCCGTTGAACTCGGCGAAGCGACCGGCGATCCACTCATTCCACCCGGTCACGAAGACCACTCGTGGGTCCTCGGCCAGGGCGCGCCGGCCCTGTTCCTCGAAGTTGCGGCCGTACCGCATCACTCCCGGCCCGGTTTCGGTGCGACCGCCATGAAAGCTCCGGCCGCGGGCACCGGGCTCGCTCAGGGACCCCAACCGGTTGCTCACCGCGTTCTGGGCCACGCCCACGGACATCTGCTCCTTCTCCCCCGCGGCGTTGCGGAAGACGTGTTGGGGATACACCTCCAGCCAACTCCACATATCGGGCTGGGTCGGCCCGCGAAAATAGTCGGGCTGCGGCTTCCGGAAGGTGAAGAAATCCCGGATTCGCGCCGCTTCCTCATCGACCAGGACCAGCCTCAGGGTCCGGTCACCGCCCACCGCCACCCCCTGCGCGAACGCCTCACCACGTGGGTAAGCATCGTCGCGATGACTCCACCAGCCGATGCGACCGCCCGGCTCCGAGGCCTCGAGGTGATACGTCCCAGTTGGCTGGAGCGCGGGCAGCCGGAGGGCGACCCAGGCATTGTCCGGCACGTTGTGGAACCGCTCCGCGGCAACCCGCTCCCCCCCGGGTCCCTCACGTCGCAGGGTGAGGGTCACGGCAGCGTCCGGATTCCCCCACGTGGGGAATCGGCCGCCCACCGCCCGGAACGGCCGCCCGGCCACGAACGACTGGCCGAGAGTGCTCCCCGGCTCCAAGGGCGCGGGATGATCCTGGCGTGCGTTCTCCTCGCGCTCGTCGAGCAATTCGGGGTCGGCCAGGATCAACGGCTTCCCTTGCCAGCGGAACCAGAGGTCCGGGTGGAGCCCGGGCTGGTACAGTTCGCGCCACAGCTCGCGCGTGACTTTGGCCGGGTCCCAGAACGGGGCCAGGAACGCCACCTGCGGGGTGCGGTTGCCGAGACTCCGACAGGCGCTCCACTCCCGCAGGAGCGCGCGGTACCACTCGGGATAGGTCAGTTGATTGGTGACGTCGAAAACCACCACATCGACGCCCGCGTCACCGAGCATCTGCGCGTGCTTCCGCAGCACGCCGGCATCATCCGAAAGGTAGTACCCGAACAGCGACTCTCCCCAGTGGTGCGGGGCATGCAGCGGACCCCACAGCGGACTGTCCGGCCGCTCCATCGCCCCCGGGTCCTGCGCCAGAATCCGGCTGACGTCGTAGGGCCCTCCCTGGATGTGCGCCCCGTGCCACAGGAAGTAGAACATGGCCACGGTCCGATCGGGCCGCGGAGGACCCGTCTCCGCTGCGGACGGCAAGCTCCGTCCCAGGGCGTCGGTGGCCACCCAGGTGTCGCTGAAGGTGTCCCAACTCGGTGCCGCCGCCGGCGTCGCCAGGGCCAACCCCAGGGGCAGAAGCCGCGGTCCCCAAGTCACGACCGCCCGCCGGATCCAGCCTGCCGCTCCCGCGCCACGGGACGGGTTCACTTCACCACCTCCCCGTAAGGCATCTCGAACCGGTAGCTGCCCGACCCGATCTCCACGGCCAACCGACCCTCGGCAGCGTCGACGAACTTCACGTCCGCCGCCTGGGACAACAGTCGCCCGCCCTCGGTCACCGCGCCGGGCGCGGGCGTCGGCAGCCTCACGACGGCGGTGGTATTCGGCGGCACGGTGACCTCCATCACCAGACGGTCCCCCTCCCGCCGCCAGGCACTGGTGATGCGCCCGCGGATGCTGTCATACGAGGCCCTGACCCAGGTGAGCGGCGGGGCGTTGGTGGCCGCGACGATGGGCCTGGCTCCCGCCACGAGGTTCGTGAGCCCGGGTCCCGGCGCCGGTGCCGGTGCCGGTGCCGGTGCCGGTGCCGGTGCCGGTGCGGGTGCCGTCGAAGCCGCGCTGGGCGGCCGGGGGGCGATCGCGATACGACGATAGCCCGGTTCGAGGGCATCGATGCCGGCGAGGTTTCGGAAGCCCCACTCCATGACCGCCCCGAAAGCGTAATGACTGAAGCTGTTCATCGCCGCGTTCTGGTCGCCGTTCGCTCCGTTGAACCCATGTTCCCGGGTGTAGCTGTCCCAGCGTTCCCACACGGTGGTGGCCCCGTTGACCACCTCGTAGCCCCACGAGGGAAATCTCCGGCTCTGGAACAACCGCAGAGCGACGTCGTGTTGTCCGCCCGCGGTGAGGGCGGGCAGCAGCGCCTTGGTGCCCAGGAATCCGGTCGCCATCCGTCCATCGTTCCTGGCCACCTTTGCGGCAAGGATGCCCGCGAACCTCGGAGCCGCGTCGTCCGGGATGAGCCGGAACCCGATCGCCAGCGCGTAGGCTGTTTGGGTGTCCACCGAAAGCGTGCCGTCGGACTTGAGATAGTCCTTCTGGAACGTCGCCCTCACCGCCTCATGGAGCTTGAGGTACGCCTGGGCCTCGGTCCCCCGCCCGAGCGCCTCCGCCATGTCCGCCATCATCCGCGCACCCAGCGCAAAGTAAGCGGCATCGACATACTCGATCGGGGTGGCCTCGTTCACGTTGAGCCAGTCGCCCCAGGTGTTCCCGTCCTTCCGCCCCCGGAAATCGGGCGCGCGCCGCTGCCGCCAGTCCATGAACCGCGTCAACGAGGGCCACATCCGCTCGAGCAATCGCGTGTCCCCGTACACCCGCCAGAGGGTCCAGGGACAGATCACCCCGGCATCGGTCCAGGCCGTCCCCCAGGTCTGGCCCGGGGCGCCGTGCGCCATCGGATAGGGGGCGTAGTCGGGGTACGCCCCGGAGTCGCGCTGGGCCTCCACGAGGTCGTCGAGCCACTTGGTGAAGAACGCGGCGACATCGGCGTTGAACGTGGCGGTGCGCACATAAATCTGCGCGTCGCCCATCCAGCCCAACCGCTCGTCCCGTTGGGGGCAGTCCGTCGGGATTTCCACGAAGTTCGCCCGCTGGGTCCACTGGGTGTTCTTCCAGAACCGGGTCATGACTTCGTCGGAGCAGGCGAACTCCCCCACCAGCGGGGTGTCGTTGTGCAACACCAGCCCGGTCAGGGCGTCGACGCTGGGCCGGGCCGGCAGCCCGGTGAGCTCGACGAACTGGAATCCGTGGTAGGTGAAGCGCGCCTCCCAGGTCTCACCCTCGGGATCGCCGCGGAGGATGTAGGCATCCGTCGCGCGGGCCCGGCGCAGGTTCTCCGTCATGAGCCGGCCATGGGGATGGAGCATCTCCCCGTAACGAAGCTGTACCCGGGTGCCGGCCGGGCCTTTCACCTTGAGGCGCACCATCCCCGCGAAGTTCTGCCCGAAATCGAAGATGTACACGCCGGGCTTCTGCTCCGTCATCGCCCGCGCATCGAGTTCCTCGGTCACCCGGATCGGCGGCGCGGCGTACGCCTGCATCCGCCGGGGCTCGCGGAAGCCCAGGTCCACTTGGCGCGCCCCCAGGGTGTCGTGGAAGATTGCCTGGGCCTGCGGGTTCAGCTTCGTGCCCGCCCGCGCCCCGTCCAACGGAGTGGCCGGCTGCCAGCGCCAGAGCGGCGCCGCCCCAGCCTCCCCGCCGCGCGGCGCCGACCGCGAGCGCGCTCGCGACCGCAGCCACGACCGGGATTCGGTGGTGTCCCCACACCAGGTCGGATCCTCCCGCCGCGCGTCGTACACCTCGCCCATGATCAGGTCCGCTTCCCGGTACGGGCCGTCCGCCGATACCTGCCACGCCGCGCTGGTCCCCACGGTCTCGCGGCTGCCGTCGGCGTATTCGAGATCGAGCTGTGCCCGGAGGGCCGGGGCACGGCCGTAGAAGTACCGCCCAACCTTGCCCGGGCCATACCCCACCAGCAGGCCGTAGCCGACATACCCCGAGTACCAGCCGTCCGCGACGATCGCCCCCACGCAGTTGTCCCCGCGTTGCAGCAACTCGGTGACGTCATGGGTCCGGTAGTGGACGCGCTGGTGGTAATCCGCCCAGCCCGGGGCGAAGAACGCATCGCCGACCCGACTGCCGTTGAGGTAGAGCTCGTAGATGCCGAGCGCAGAGATATGCACCACGGCGCGACGCAGGCCGCGACGCGTCTGAAAGGTCTTCCGATAATGCCGCGCCGGGGGCAGGTACAGCGTGGCGCGGTTGGTATGCAGGGGGGCGGTCAGCAGCGACGGATCGGTGATCCAACGCGCCTTCCAGTCCCCGGGTTTCAGCAATCCCATGCTCCATGTGGCCGGAGGGCTCCAGTCGGATTCCTGCCCCGAGCGATCCCAGGCCTTGACCTTCCAGAGCACCGCCTGTCCGGATGCCAGCGCCTTGCCGGCGTAAGCGATGTTCACCGTCTCGTCGCCGGGCACCTTACCCGAGTCCCACAACGTCCCGCGCCCGGCGGCCAGGTCCTTCGCGTCGCCTGCCACCAGGATGCGGTAGGCGGTCTGCCGCTGCCCGCGGTCCGTGGCGGTGAGTTGCCAGGTGAGCCGGGGGGCCGGCACGTCGAGCCCCTGGGGGTTGGGAAGGTACTCGGTGCGCAACGCGGTCACCCCCAGACCGGCGGCGGCGGCGGCGGCCGGCACCACCGCGGCGAACCAGAGCAAGGCCGGGAGGCAAACCGCACGCCGCACCGCACTCATCGCACCACCTCCACGCCGGCCGGCGCCTGGATGTCGGTCTTCACCGTGCCGTCCGGTTGTCGCGCCGCGCGCACCCGGATCGGTCCGTGCGGGGTCGGGTAGGTGCCTTCCGCCCACTGGAGGCGACCGAGTTGCGGGGTGACCCGGGCCTTGCGGAAGCCGGGCTCGAGCGGCTGCACTCCCAGCACATGCTGGCTCAGCCAGGCGGTGGGCCCGCTCGCCCACCCATGACACAGGCTGTGGCGGAACCCGATGTAGCAATGCTCCCCACAGTCGCCGTGAACGTCCTTCTTCCCCGCCGGCACCAGTTCATCGATCCGCCCGGCGTTCTCCGCCCAGCTCAGGTCGAACCCCTCCCAGAAGGTTGTCGCGCCGAGATCCAGCATCCCGCCCCAGTAGCGCCGGATCATGTCGAGCGCCGCGTCGGTCTCGCCCGCGCGCCCCAGGGCTTGCAGCACGTAGAAGCCATAGAAGGTGGAGAGGTCCGCCGGACCATCCCGCTTCAGGACCTCCTCAGCCACCGCGCGCGCCTCACGGGCACCGGCGAGGGAGAGCAACGCGGCCGGGGACTTCCGCCCGCTGGCTTCCGGCGTGTGGCGGCGCAACCGGGCCACCGTCTCGGAACACACCCGGGCGGCGTCGGCATCACCGAGCGTGTCCAGCAGGCGCGCGCCGCTTTCCATGGCCAGCAGGAGCATGGCGTGAAGCCCCTCGGCGACCGCCCGCTTGTTCTCGTAGGTCGGCCAGTCCAGGAACCGCATGCCGTTGAGGGTTTCCCGGCCGTCCGGGCCCACGAAGGTCGCCAGGTGCCGCACGAGTTTTGCCAGGTACTCGCTCTGGGCCTCGAGGTACGCCCGGTTGCCGTGGTGCCTCCACCAGTCCTCCTGGAGGATGATCCACCACATCGAATAGCTGCTGATGCCGTTCATCCAATCCGTCGGCGCCGTGACCTCGCGGATCAGATCCAGGCTCCTGGGCACCACCTCGTTGAAGCCGAAGACCGCGTTGATGGTGCTCACCTCGGGATGCAGGTCGCCCAGCCACACCAACCGGTCCCGTTTGATCCCGTCCCAGAGGTATTCCTGCATGTTCAGGTGCACCGTGTACGCCCCGACGTCCCAGATCCGGTTCAGCCGCTCGTCGTCGCAGCGGAAGGACCCGACGTAGGCCGCGTCGCGCAACTGGAGGACCGCGCGGACCTGGCTCAACTGCACCGACAGACCGCCGTCGCCCTCGGCCGGCACGTGGTCGATCCGGACGAACCGGAACCCGCTGGGGCCGATGCGGGTCTTGCCGAGCCAGGGGACGGTCACGACCTGATCCCGCAGGGCGTGGTCGTTGCCGGCGTTCTGTTTCCCGCCCAGTTCGGCCATGGCTTCAGACGCGGACTCACCGAAACGGACGCGTACCCGGCGCGGCTTCGCCTGCTCCGGCATCATGGGCGTGATGATCTCCACGAAGCCCTGGATCTCGACGCCGAAGTCCAGGAGGACGCCCGCCACCGCGCCCGGGCCGGACTTCAGTTCCGTGGGAGGGGTGGGCTCGGACAGCACGGCCTGGCCCGGTTTGGGCGCGAGTAGCGCCTCGGCGCGGACGACCCCATTGGATCCCCGCCAGAGAAGCCGCGTCGGGGGGAGAAAATACTCCCGCAAGGGTGAGGCTTCGGCGCGGGCGGCCACCGCTGCCGGCACGCCGGGAGGAAGGGGCGCCGCCGCCCCCGGGGAGGCCCACGGCCCGGCGGCTGCCAACCAGACCACCACGGCCATCCAACGGATCCTGACGCACGAAGGGGATTGTCTCATGGGAACGGCCGGGAGGATGGCCGATCGACGGTCCGTCCGGCAAGGCGCCCGGGACCGAGCCCGGCGGTTCTCACTCCGGATCCAGCGGGTGGATTCCTGAAGGGTCCCGTTCTCCGCTTTCCATCGGCCGGACGGATGCCAAGAATCTGCATCCAGCCAGCCAGCCCGACGGTTCTAGTGCCGTCCGAGCCCACCATGAACACTCCCATTCCCGGCGCCACGGTCAGTGTCGTCACCCCCCTCGGCCAGGCCTTCGAACGGATGGTGCAGACGCTGTTCCGGCCCTTCGACCTGGGGCGTTGGCTGGCCATCGGGTTCTGCGCCTGGCTGGCCTCGCTGGGTGAGTCATGGGGTGGCGGTGGCGGTGGCTGGAGCTCTGGTGGTTCACGAACCGTATCCGGGCCCCGCTCGTTGCGGGAATTCTGGGGCCAGACCTCGGACTACGTGGTGGAGAATCTCTCCTGGCTGGTCCCCGTGGTCGTGCTGGGCCTGCTGTTCCTGCTGGCGCTCGGCCTGCTCATCCTCTGGTTGAGCAGCCGCGGCCAGTTCATGTTCCTCCACAACGTCGCCACCAACCGGCCCGAGGTGGCCCTTCCCTGGAACGTCTATCGGCAGCATGGGAATCACCTGTTTTTGTTTCGCTTCGTGCTCGGGATGGGCGGGTTCGTGGTGCTCCTGCCCCCGCTCATCGCCGGCGTGGGTACCATCGTGATGATGGCCAACAGCGAAGCAGCCAGCGTCGGCGGGGTCCTCGTCGCGGTCGCCGGGCTGGGCATCGCCACCGTCCTGGGGCTCTGCCTCTTCATCGTCCAGAAGCTGACGACGGATTTCGTGGTCCCCCTCATGCGACTCCGCACACCACGGGTCAGATCCGCCTGGGGCGAACTCGGCGGCTTGGTGCGCGCCCAACCCGGACCGTTCGTGCTGTACCTGCTCCTGCAACTCGTCCTGCACCTCGCGCTCGGCTGCCTGGTCCTGGCCGTCGTCCTCCTCACCTGCTGCCTCGCCGGCTGCCTCCTGGCCATCCCCTACCTCGGAACGGTCCTGATGCTGCCGGTCCTGGTGTTCCTGCGGGCTTACTCCGCCTGCTTCCTCGCCCAGTTCGGCCCCGACCACGACGTCTTTTTCCCCCGCTGACCGGGAGTGCGCCTGATAACCCTGCGAGGGGGAGCCCTCGTCCAAACCGCCTGGATCCGGCAGGGGGCGACCTGGCCCGAGGGACTCCGATTGCAGGCCGCCAAGACCGCCTCGCCTTAAGTGATCCGGTGCCCAGGCCAAGGCCTCCTGTCCTGATCCAACACCAAAGCAAATCGAAACTTGGCGTCGGAGTCGGAGTCGGCCTGGTCCTGCAATTCGCCGGCTTCGAAGGCTGACGGCGAGGCGAGTCCCGGTCCCGGATTCCAGTTCGACGACCGCCGCGGGCTCCCGCAATCTGGCGGGCGTGATCCCCTCGCGCCTTCTACCCATCACCCGCGCCTGCGCCGGTCGACTGTTCCTCCTTCATCTCGCCCTCGCTTTGCCAGGCATCACCGCCGCCGCCGCCGCCGGCGCCGCGGTCAGCGGCGGGATCTTCGACGTCCGCGACCACGGTGCCGTCGGGGACGGTCGCGCGACCGACACCCCCGGAATCCAGCGCGCCATCGACGCCTGTGGCGCGGCCGGCGGCGGGCAGGTCCGCTTCACCCCTGGGAGTTACCTCTCCGGCACAATCCACCTGCGGAGTCGCGTGACGCTGTACTTCGACGCCGGGGCGCGCCTGGTCGGCACCACCAACCTCGCCGAGTACCAGCAACCCGCCACGCCCGCCTTCCTGCCGGAGGCGAAGTGGGGGAAATGGCACCGGGGCCTGCTGGTCGGGGAGAACCTCGAGGACGTCACCCTCGCGGGCCCTGGCACCCTGGACGGCAACCGCGTGTTTGATCCCACCGGCGAAGAACGGATGCGCGGACCACACACGCTGGTCTTCGTGAACTGCCGCCGCTTCACCATCCGCGACCTCCACTTCATTGACGCCGCCAACTACGCCGTCTTCTTCCAGGTCAGCGACGACGTGGAGTTCCGCAATGTGACCTTCACCGGGGGCTGGGACGGCATCCACTGGCGCGGGGCGCCGTCGCGCTGGTGTCAAAACGTGAAGATCCTCGACTGCCGGTTCGCCACCGGGGACGACGCGATTGCCGGACGGTATTGGGACAACACCCTCATTTCCGGCTGCGTGATCAACTCGTCGTGCAACGGCCTGCGTCTGATCGGTCCGGCCACGCGGTTGGTGGTGCACAACAGCCTGTTTGCCGGCCCGGGCGAACGACCGCACCTCACCTCGCGCGAACGCCGGCGCACCAACATGCTGGCCGCAATCAACCTGCAGCCGGGCGCGTGGGACGCCACCGAGGGTCTCCTGGATGACGTGCTCATCTCCGACGTCACGATCCGCGACGTCAGCACCCCGTTCCACTTCGTGACGAAGCCCGGCAACACCGCGGGCCGCATCACCGTGGAGCGGACCTCCGTGACCGGCGCCTACCTCGCCGCCGCGTCCATCGAGAGCTGGGCGGAAACCCCGATCACGAACGTGGTCTTTCGCGACGTGACGATGGAGTTCACCGGCGGCGGCAAGCCCGATCCTGCCCGCGCCACGATCCGGGGGCCCGGCGTCGACGCACGACCCCTCCCCGCCTGGGGACTGTACGCCCGCAACGTCGCGCAACTCACCTTGGAGAACGTCCGCCTCACCTCCACCCGGCCGGACCTTCGCCCGGTGTTCCTCGCGGAGAAGGTGAGCCAACTGAACCTCGAGGACTTCCGTTTCCCCCAGGTAGCGGCTGTCCCTGAGGCGCTGGTCTGGAAGGGCGTGGGACAGGTCGAATGGCCGGACGCGGGCACCCGGAGCAACTGGGTCTCGCGAACCGCCGCGCCGTGAGGCCGTTTGACCGCGAACCCACGACGCACGAGACACGACCGGCGACGCGCTACTTCGCGACCGGCTTGAACTTGAACTTCTGGCCGCCCACCGAGGCCTCGGCCATCAATCCCGTGCCGGCGTGGGTGATGACCAGCACCCCGTCGACGCACTTCGCATTCTTGGCCACGCCCTCCGCCGCAGCGACGGCGCCGACCTGGGCGCTCATCTCAAAGCGGCTCTCCTTGATGCGATCCAGGGCCGCCGGAGTTTCGAAGAGGATCAACTGCGAGAAGACCTGGCCGCCGACCTGCGCCCCGATGGTGAACTGCGAGAGGCGGGCGGAACCGATCCTCACAGGACCGGACATCCACCGGTTGGTGGTGACTGAGGGCCCGGGTCGGGGTCCCGTCAGAACTCGAGCTCGAGTTCCCGGGGTGCCGAGGTGCTCGGAAAGCGGACCCACAACAAGCCGTCACCCGGCGCGTGCTCGACCGCCGCCCCCTCCAGCGGCAGGCCCCCAAGCGTGACGGAACGCGGTGCGCGCGGAACGCGGAGAAGCATCACGGACGGCGTTCCCGCAACGCCTTCCACCGCGAGCACCAGGGAACGTCGGGAGGAGGTGAGCGGCAGCGCCTTGCCTGCGGACGCCAGGACGTGCGGCGCCCGGCGGCGGCCAACGCCGAGGTCCCGCAGGAACAGCCGGGCGCCCGGCTCGACGACGGGATCGGCCCGCACCCGCAACTCCGGATCGAAGAGGTTCACGTAGCGTCCCGGCAGCCTCGGTGCATCGCCAGGCACCGATTCATCCAACCCCGCGGCCACCACGTACGGCCCGCGTCGCAGCACGAGATGAGCCGTCTCGCGCCAGACCAGGCCCGCCCGCTCCACCGCCTCCCGGGTCCAGTGGGCCACCCGACGATCCCCCCCGGCGTCCGCGGCCAGCGCCGCCGGAGCCTCCCGGTACCACACCACGCTTCCCCGCCCGATACGCCGCGGCTCCCCCGGCACCCAGGCAGTGCGCTGATCCGCGCGCGTCGCCTGGGCCAGCACCTCGAACAGATGTTCCCGAGGCGTGGAATACCGGTTCTCCCCGGAGTTCCACCACTCGCGCACCTGCCGGTACGGATCCGAGTCGTCATCGCAGACCACCAGCGCCCCGCCCCGCCGGACCCAGTCGACCAGGGGCCCATGGACGTCAGCCGAGAGCGGTTTCATGCCGTGGTACGTGAGGAGCAGCACGCGCCAGTCGTCGAGATAGCCCGGCACGGTCACGTTCTCGAGCTGGACCGGGGTCACCGGCAGCCCGCGTTTGAGGAGCGGCAGGGCCAGCCCATAGACGTTGCCCAGGTGTGGGTCGCTCGGCTCCGGGTCTCCGCGCTGGAACATCAGGGAATCGCTGACCATCACGCCCACGGCCGCCGTCCCCGCGTCCCATCGCCACCGGGACTGCTCCAGGTCGTTGAGGGCCTGGCACACGGTCTGCACTTCGGTCGCGTATGCGGGCGGAATCGGCTGCGGGTTCCCGGCCGGATAGCGCCCCGCGAATACGCGCTCCGGCCAGGGTGCCACTTCGAAGCGCCAGACCTCCGGTTGCAGGAGCGAAGCGACCAGCGTCGACTCCCAATTCTTCCGGTAATCTTCCCAGTCGTGTTTCGGGTCGTCCTCGATCGGATCGTTCAGGTACCAGACCTGGCGGCCGGTGGCCCGGACCAGGTTCTGCATCGCGCCATACTCGAGAAACGCCGTCTCGAAGGTCCGCTCGCGCAGCACCCCGCGGTAGCGATTCGGCGTCCGCGACGTGCCGGTCCAGACCTGCGCGATGTAGCCGTCGCACCCCTCCAACCGCGCCAGACTCGACTCCGGGCTCACGATCCGCCAGTGGGCGTAGTTCAACAGGCTGTGGGTCGGCACGTAACACCGCACCCGGGCTCCCGTCCGCCGGTTGTGCTCACGGATGTGATCAAACACCTGCTGCAACGCCCGCCGGTACAGGAAGGACTTCAGCTTCGACGATCGCCATTGGGCGTCCGCGGACTCGTGTGGCGGTCGCCAGTCCTCGCCGTAGTGGGCGCGCCATTCGCGTTGGAATCCCACCGAATACCCGCCCCGCACCCAGAACTCGGGCTCCTCCAGGTGGATGGCTTCAGCGCCCGCGTCCAGCGCGCGTTGCACCCCGACGCAGAGGAACTTCCCGAAGTTGGTCCCCGGGGACATGTAGTAGACGTCGCCGCCGTGGCTGATCTTGCGCCCCTGACGGTCGGTCTGCGCTTCGTCCTCATGGTTCACCCCGTCGAAGCGGCCGTAGAGGTAGTCCTGGTAGTTCCCCCACGACACGCCGGTCATGACGTGGATACGGTAGCCCCGGTCGCGCCAGGTCTGGATGCGCTGCGGGAGCCCCGGATCGATGCCGTAAACGATCGCCACATCCGAACGCAGATTCCCGGCCGGACTCCAGGCCTGACCGGTCTGGAAGCAGGTTCGCTCCAGGTGCTGCCGCGGATCGGTCGGGAACGCCGGTGGCAGGTCGGCCGCCAGGGATCTGGCAGCCGTCAAGGCCAGGAAAATCGCCAAGCCCGACCCACGCCAGCCACCGTGATCAGGAAAGAGTCGCATCGAACCAAGCCTCGCGGATCAGGACCGGTCCCCGCAATGCCAGCGGGACGAACCCGCCGCTGGATTTCGTCCGCTACTCGTGGACAACCCGAGTGGTCGCGCGGCAGCCCGGAATCCGGCGTCGTTTGCACCCTCCCGCAGTACCCGCAGGGCGCGAAACCGGACCGGGACGAAACCGCCGACAGTGGACGCATCCTGGCCCAGGCCGGATTCCCGGTCGAAGGCCATTCGGCCTGCCCCCTCCGCAGCGGTGCATCCAGAAGTTGTGGGTGACCGGATACCAAAGCGCCGCCTCGCGGGGCTCCTCGGCGCACTCCAAGGCGCGCCGCTCCACGTGGAGTGCGGCGGGACGCAACGCGCGCCGCCGCTTTGGTACGGTCCACCGCACCGACAACCTGGGGATGCACGGCCTCCCCAGCGCGGCGCGAGACCCGGGACTCAGCCGCCGAGCCCTGGCAGTGTCTTCTCGGCGCCGCAATGCACGCACGCGGGCAGGAGGCCGTGCCGGATGCCTTGGCAGGACGGGCAATTCTCGAACAGGCGGGTGCTGCACACCGGGCAGACGTAGGGGTTATCGGGTTCCCCCGCAGCGCCCGGAGGCACCCGCAGGCGCTTGAGGCTGCGGCGGGTCCAGAAGGCGAACCGTAGCGGGCCTCGCCGGATGGGGTGGTTGCAGACCGGGCAGAAGTGATGTTCGTACGCCTCGCGGTATTGTTTGAGGATCCAATCACGCTTGGGAAACGCCGCCGCTCTCACCAGGTAGATCAGGATCCGACCCACGAGGAGGAGGGCGGCGCCGATGAGGACGTACTTGAAGTAAAACCGGGGGAAGTGCTGGTGCATCACGAGCAGCACCTTGGCCAGCGTGGCGACCCCGAGCGCATAAACCGCCGGCGCGTAGAGCCCGCCACGCCAGCGCAGGAACATCAGGACCGCCACGACGAGCAACGGAACCAACACCGACAATTTCAGGGCGGCGAGCTTGAGCTGATGCCGGGTCTGCAACCGGTTGTACTCCCGGTGCACCGGGTCTTGGGTGATTCATTCATGGTCTCCAGCGGTCGTCTCGCTACTCCGGAACTGGCTACCACGCTCGCGACGAGCCGTCAGGCCCTTTCCCCATCCGTCCTCAGGCGCCCCGGCCAGCTTCTCGAGAAACCGCTTCCGCGGGGAAGCCTCCGGCTCGGCGGATTCGCCATCGCCGGGTACGCTCCGCATCTGGGCCGCGAGCGCAAGCGCCTGCTCTGCGGCCACGCAGTCGATGGACCTGCCCTCCCCCTCATTGATCCAGGCCATCGTGGCAGCCAGGCAAAGCTCCTTCAGATAGGCGAACGAAAACCCCTCGGTCGCGGCGATGACCGCGCCCAACCCCTGTTCGGAAAGCCTCAGCGCGGTTGTCTGCCCCTTGTTCCACATCTCCAGATAGGCCCGTCGCTCCTCGGATCCCGGCAGGGCGAACGTGTACTTGCGATCGAAACGCGAAGGACGGTCGAGGATCGATGGATCGAGCCGCTCCGGGAAGTTCGTCGTTGCCACCACGCAAACCCCCGAGTTGTCCGCAAAGCCGTCGAGTTCGTTCAGGAACACGGAGCGGTTCCCGGGTTTCACCAAGGCGTCCAGGTCCTCGAGCACCAGGAGGCAGGGGGCGGTCTTGCGGGCGAGATCAAACACCCGCGCGATGTTGGCGTGTTCGCTCCCGTGAAAGACTCCCGCGGGTTCGTGGATCACTGCCAGATTTGGCGAGCATCCGGAAGCATTACTTTCGTGATAAGCCATCCTCCAGTGCCGCCAGGCCCGCAGGGCGCGGCGGCGGGCCTCCTCTGCCTCGCCCGGACCTGGTCGATGACTGCGGGAGGCCCCCTTCCGTGCGAGGGAGCGGCTGAGGAGGCCGTCCGAGGACGCAACGGCGCGTCGGTCGGACCGCTCGCCGCGACGCGGGGTAATCCTCCCCAGCGGGTCCTCCCTGGCTTGTTCGAGTACCTATCGTAGTACCGGATCAGGTGCTCTCCGAAAACCGCTTCACCGCGTTGTGGTCGCTCTTGAAGATGACCTTCCCGGCGTCGGTCACTTCGATCATCCGCGCCTGGCTGAAGGGACAGCTCCAGACGTTCCTCGGCCTGCCTCCCGAGCCGCCGGACTCCCTGCGCCGCCGCGGCATGGTTCAGTCCGGGCACCTTCCTGACCACATTTACCAGCCTCCAACCCAGATACCGCGCGCGTCGCCACCGCCGTCTCATCGTTCCGTCCCGCCGCCAATCCCCGTACCGCTCCGCCATCTGCTCCCACCTCCGGCCCACGATCGATTCAGCGGCACCGACGATGCCGCCCCAC
>JBBQML010000017.1:0-17746 GCA_038328885.1 Verrucomicrobiota bacterium
TCGGCGCACTCCAAGGCGCGCCCTCCTCCTGGAGTGCGGCGGGAAGCAACGCGCGCCGCCGCTTTGGTACGGTCCACCGCACCGACAACCTGGGGATGCACGAGTGGATGGCTGGGCACCATCTTTTCACTGGCTCCTCTCCGGGTGAGCCCATATTGAAGGCGGCGTGATGTCCCCGATGTTTTCCTTGAATGAGGTCGGGAGGCCGACCCAGGTCCTGGGAGCAGGCGCAGGCCCGTTGGCAATTCTGGTCGCGGCCTGCGGCCTGGTCGCGTTGACCGCGGCGTTCGCTCCGACGGCCGAGGCGAAGGTCCCCGCTGAGAAACTCGCGGAACTTCCGCCGGCCGCCACCCGGCCCGTGGATTTCCGGCGGGACATCCAGCCGATCCTCGAGGCCAGTTGCGTGAAGTGCCACGGCCGTGGCAAGGACAAGGGAGGGTTCCAGCTCGACACCCGCGGGACCTTCCTCAACGAAGCCGATTCCGGGGCGGCGGTGGTTCCGGGTGACAGCCGCGCCAGCCTGCTCATCCACCTCGTCTCGGGGCTCGACCCGGACAACGTGATGCCCGTGAAGGGGTCGCGGCTGACGGCCGAACAGGTGGGCCTGTTGCGGGCCTGGATCGATCAGGGTCTGAGCTGGGACCCGGCCGTGAATTTCGCCCGCGAATCGCATCGCAACCTCCAGCCGCGCCGGCCTGAACTCCCCGCGCGCACCGATTCCACGGGCCATCCCCTGGACCGTCTGCTGGGCGCGCACTTCGAACGCCAAGCGCTCACCGCGCCACGGGTGGTCGACGACGCGACCTTCGCGCGGCGGGTTTACCTGGATGTTGGAGGGCTGCTGCCGACGCCGGCGGAACTGGCGGCTTTTGTGGCGGACCCGCGTCCGGACCGCAGGGCGCGACTGGTGGAGTCCTTGCTGGCGGACACGCCGCGCTATGCCCAGCACTGGTTGACCTTCTGGAACGACCTCCTCCGCAACGACTACAAAGGCACCGGGTACATCGATGGCGGGCGTGAACAGATCTCGAGGTGGCTCTATGCCTCCCTGCGCGACAACCTCCCGTACGACCGGTTCGTCCGCGAACTGGTGAACCCGGGCGACGGCCCGGCGCGCGGCTTCGCCAAGGGCATCGTGTGGCGTGGCGCGGTCAACTCGTCGCAAACCCCCGAGATGCAAGCGGCGCAGAACATCTCGCAGGTGTTCCTGGGGGTGAACCTCAAGTGTGCCTCCTGCCACGACAGCTTCATCGACGACTGGCAGCTCGCCGATGCCTATGGGATGGCGGGGGTGTATGCCGACAAGAAACTCGAGCTGGTGGAGTGCGACAAGCCGCTGGGTCGGCATGCGCCGGTGAAGTTTGTCTTTCCCGAGCTGGGCGCGATGGAGGACGACGCTCCGAAGGCGGCGCGCGTCGCACGGTTGGCGGATCTGGTGACCAGTCCCGCCAATGGACGGCTCCCGCGCACCATGGTCAACCGGCTCTGGGCCCGGCTCCTCGGCCGCGGCTTGGTGGAACCTCTCGACGTCATGCAGAACCCCGCCTGGGATCCCGACCTGCTCGACTGGCTGGCGGAGGATCTGGTGGCAAACAGCTACGACCTCAAGCATACGCTCGCCGTGATCCTCACGTCCCGGGCTTACCAATTGCCAGCCGTGGACGTGCCGGAGCAGCCGGCCAGGGACTTCGTGTTTCGGGGTCCGGGCGTCAGGCGGCTGACCGCCGAGCAGTTTCGCGACGCCCTCGGCCAGTTGACCGGCGCCTGGGCCCAGAAGCCGGAGGGTGACCTCGAGTCGTTGCTGTTCGAGCGCGGCGAGGCGGGTGAACTGCCCGCGGCCCCTTATTGGATCTGGTCGGACGCGCATGCCGCCGCCGCGGCTCCGGCACAGACGGTCTGGTTCCGGACGCAGGTCGAACTGGCGGCGCCGCTGCCGGCGGAGGCGGTGGCGATCGTCAACGCCGACAACGCCGTGCGCTTCTGGGTCAACGGCAAGTCGGTGCGCAAGCAGAACGACACGCCGTGGAACGAGACCACGGTGCTGGACCTCCGGCCGTTCCTGGAGCCGGGGACGAACACGTTCGCCTTCGAGGCGCAGAACGGTGGCGAAGGCCCGAACCCCGCCGGGCTGTTGTTCTATGCCCGGCTCCGCGACACGTCCGCTGGCGACGGGGTGGGGGAAGCCGGAGGGACACCCTCGCCTGCCGATTCGAAGCGGGATTTTGCCAGTGACGCCTCGTGGCGCGTGACGACCCTCAAGTCCGAGGGCTGGATGAAGCCCGGGTTTGACGACTCCGGTTGGGCGCGCGCGCAGGTGCTCGGTCCCGCCGAAATGGCACCCTGGAACCTCGGGCCGCAGTTCGCCGCCACCGTCAACGGGCGGGCGGTTTTCGGCAGCGTGCGTGCCTCCCTGGTCTCGGCGGATCCGTTGGTCAGCGCGCTCGGTCGGCCGAACCGCGAGCAGACCACCAGCGTGCGACCGATGACTGCCACGACGCTCCAGATGCTCGAGTTGACCAATGGCGGAACCCTGGCCGGGATCCTCGAGCAGGGAGCAAGGAAACTCGCCACGGAGGAAGCCACCGGGGCCGCCGTGGTGGACCGCGTCTTCCGCCAGGGCCTCGGACGTCCCCCCACGGCCACGGAGGCGGCGCTCTCGGTCAACCTCGTGGGAACCTCGCCGGGTGTGGATGGCATTGAGGACCTGCTCTGGGCGGTGGCGATGCTGCCGGAGTTTCAGTTGGTGTATTGAGCGGACAGCGGGCGGCGAAGCGCCCGCAAGGGAGGTTCCGATCCGAGGCAACCCTCCAGAGATCCGGGTACCCGCTCACAATGAGGGCGCCTGCTCCCCGCTCCGCACCCCGCCACGCCGCGCTTCCCCCACCCCGCTCCGCTTGACGAGATGGGGCGGGGTGACGGCAGATTCCGGGCCATGCGCTTCCCGTCGCGTCCCCTGCTGGCTCTGACCGGCTCCCTGCTGCTTTCCCTCGGCGCCTTGGGCGCTGCCGATTCCCATCCCCTGTTCAACGGCCAGGACCTGACCGGCTGGGCGGGGGTCCACGACGTGAAGTTCGAGGCCAAGGCCGGCGCCCTCCGACTCGTCAGCGGCATGGGCTGGCTTCGCACCGAGAAGGAGTACGGCGACTTCATCCTCGAACTGGAGCTTCGGCCGCTCGTGGAACGTTACGACAGCGGCCTCTTCTTCCGGGTCGGGCTCGACGGCAAGCCGTGGCCCACCGATGGCTGGCAGATCAACCTGCGGCGCGACAAGTGGGGCAACCTGGTCCGCGGCTACAAGGACGTCCTGCCCAGCGGCACCGAGGGCCCCGATGTCGACGAGGCGGCGCCTTGGTCGAAGTTCCGGCTCGAGGTCCGCGGCACCAAGGCCACACTGGAAATCGACGGCAAGAAGGTGTGGGACTTCGACAAGCTGGATCGGGCGCGGGGATACCTCGGAATCCAGGCCGAGGAACGCGCGTTCGATTTTCGGAACATCAGGATCCAAGCCCTCGATCCAAAATAGGTCCGCGCGTGATGGCGGGCCCTGGCGAGCGAGGCCACCCGGCGCGGAGGGGACCTGAGCGGCAGCGGCTCATTCTGACGGCAGGAACGGGGTCAGGCTGTAGACGCCCAGGCGGTTGGCGCCCGCGTCGAGCAACCTCAGCGCGTCGGCCAGGGCCGCGATGCCACCGACCGCCTTGAGGCCCAACTCGGGTCCGACGACTTCGCGTAGTTCCTGGAGGTCTTCGGCGCTGGTGACACGCGGAGCGCACCCGGTGGCGGTGACCAGGAACTGGAGTTCGGCCTCCCGGACCAACCCCGCCGCACGGCGGACCTCATCGGGCGTGAGCAGGCCCAACTCGAGGATGGCCTTCACCGGTCGCTCCTCCGCTGCCTCCCGCAGGTCGCGCAGTTCACGGATCAGGGCGTGGTCCTGTCGGTCCTTGATCTGGCCGGGGTTGACCACCACCTCCAGCTCCTGGGCCCCCGCATCGATGGCCGTCTCGATCTCGTATCGCTTGACGTCGCCGTCGCTGGTACCGAAGGGGAATCCGATGAACGCGGACACCCTGACCGGGCTTCCCTCGAGCAACCCCGCAGCGAGCTCGACGCGGGTGCCGGGGACGCAGACCGCGAGGCAGCCGTGCTGGCGTGCTTCCTGACAAAGTCGTTCCACGTCCTTCCGGGACGCATCGGGACGCAGGCAGATGAGATCAAGTCGGCGCACCAGGGGAATCTCGGACACGCGGTGAGCCAACCGGGGCTTGGGGCGGCTGTCCAGTGGAAGGACTCGGGTGACGGGAGGCACTGTCGCGGGCAACGGTGGGCGCTCCGTCGTCCGGCCAAGCGATGGCCGGGGACCAGGCCCCCGGCGGGTTCCACCGTGGACTGGCGGGTGTGCGCCATGGCCGGCGCGTAGGATCGAGGGGGGTGTTCGCTCTTTACATGCCGCGGCTGGTTCGCACCCTTCGTCCCACATGCAAGGTCCGAACAAGTGGGTCCGGAATGGAGGCGGCGCGCTGCTGGCATCGCTGGTGCTGGCCTCCGCGGCGGGATGCTCCTCCCGAATCTCCAACCTCACCCCCAGCGTCCTGCCCCGCGAAAAGAGCGGCTTGTACCGCTTCGAGGCCCAGTGGACGAGCAACCAGCGATCGGTCGGCCTGCGCAGCGCCGACATCCGGGGCTTCGTCGTGATGGAGCAGGTCACGCACCCGATGGAACGGGTATCCCAGATGACCAACCGCTGGGAAGCCCAGGTGCCCCTGCCGAAGGACCGCAACCCGGTCTTCTACTTCTACAAGTGGGAATACGACACGGCCGGCTTCGGGCAGGCCAACCCGAACAGCGTGCGCTCACCTCAGTACCGGCTGGAGGTGGTGGGTGACCAACCCTGATCTGATCGAACGGCGGTCAACGCCGTCCCTTGCCCTTCCGTGGCGGGGGGGCACCACGCCCGCGCGACGGCGGTCGTGAACCAGCGCGGGTCCCGCCACGACTGCCCCTCCGCGAAGGCTCTCCCCGGGAGCCGGCCGCGGGGGGCCGCGGACCGGGTCCTGTGGCGGTCCTGGCCTCACGGACGGGCCCGCCTTCGCGGTGCGGCGCCGCGGCGCCGGGTCTTGGGTCGGTGGGGCGTCGGCGAGCGGGTGGGCGCCCACGGGAATCCGGAGCGGGTCGGCGGCGGCCCGTGGAGGCAAGTGAGTTCTTGCGGACGGATTCGACGGTCTTGGGACGTGCCCGGGGGATCAGCACGATCGGGCAACCCTCGTACCCGAACGCCTTCCTCAGTTCCCCCGCGAGGAACTTCTCGTAAGCCCGGTTGAAGACGTCGGAACGGTTCAGGAAGAGCAGGAACTTCGGGGGCGCCTGACCGATCTGGGTGGCGTAGAAGAACTTCAGGAGATGTCCCTTGTCGCTCACCGGCTGGCGGCGGATCACCGCGTCCCTCAGGGTCCGGTTCAGCAGGCCGGTGGGGATCGACTGCCGGAGTTGCGCTCCGACGTACCTCACCGCCTCCAGCAGTCGGTCGAGGTGGAACCCCGACTGCGCCGAGGTGAAGATGACCGGCGCGTAATCGAGGAAGAACAGCTTCTCCTGCACCCACTGGCCGAACTCACTCAGCGTGGTCATCCGCTTCCTCGCGTCACGGACCTTCTTCCGGGTCTCCCGGCGCTGAATCTCCGCTTCCCGCTCCACCAGAACCTTGTCGGCGACCAGATCCCACTTGTTCACAACCACGATGCAGGCCCGGCGGGCCTCGGTGATCAGCGCGCCGATCTTTTTGTCCTGCTCCAGGATGCCGTCCGCGGCGTCCAGGATCAGCACGGTGATGTCGCTTCGCGTGATGGCTTCCTCGGTACGCCGAACGCTGAAGAACTCGATCGAGTTGTCGATGCTGTGTCGCTTGCGCACCCCGGCCGTGTCCACCAGAACGTAGTGCTCCCGGCGCCCTTCTGTATCCACCTCGAACGGGACGTCCACCGCGTCGCGGGTGGTGCCGGGGATCGGGCTCACCACGACCCGCTTGGATTGCGTGAGGGCGTTGATCAACGAGGACTTGCCGACGTTCGGCCGCCCGACGATGGCGAGGCGCAGGGGATCGCGCTTGAAGTCGCGCACCGGCATGCGGGGCGCCGCCACGGCGGCCGCTTCGGGGTCCGCCTCGGCCCCGGGATCCACCGCCGCGTCCGGAATGGGGGTGTCCGACGTGGCGTTCTCTACGGCCGACGCCGCGCCCCCGTCGCCGTCGGTGGTGTCGGCCGTGGGTTCCGGCAGAAACTCGAGGGCGGCGTCGACGAGGGCTTCGACTCCGCGGTCGTGGATGGCGCTGACGGGAAAGACCCGATCGAAGCCGAGGGACGAGAAGTCCACGGCCTCGGCGGCGGCGCGCTGGTTGTCGGACTTGTTGACCGCGAGCAGCACCGGCTTGCCGGCCTCCCGGAGGCGGGTGGCCACCTCCTGGTCGAGCGGCACCAGGCCTTCCTGCACGTTCACCACAAGGATGATCGCGGACGCGGCCTCGATCGCGAGCCCCACCTGCTCGAGGGCGGCCTGGGCGATGATGTCCGTGGACTTCTCCCCCCGGCGGAGACCGACGCCGCCGGTATCGATCAGGGTGAACGTCCGGCCGTGATGCTCGGCCTCGGCCGTGACGCGGTCGCGGGTGACCCCGGGTTGGTCGTGGACGATCGCGATGCGGCGGCCGGCGATGCGGTTGAAGAGCGCCGATTTGCCGACATTCGGTCGACCAACGATAGCTAGGACACCTGACATGGGCGGGGAGTATGGCGCAAGCCGCCTGAAGAATGAAGGGCCAAGGCCGACGGTGGGTGGCGTGGGGGTGCATCCCCGGGTTGCGGGTGCGGTGGACTGTACCAAATCGGCGGCGCGCGTTGCTTCCGCCGCACTCCAGGAGGAGCGTCGCGCCTTGGAGTGCGCCGAGGAGCCCCGCGAGGCGGCGCTTTGGTATCCGCCGACCACCGCCGATCAAAGTCGCTTCACGAAGCGGGCGGTCCGATCCATGGCCTCCTCGATCCTCGGCAGCGCGGTGGCGAAGCAGCAACGCAGGAAGCCCTCCCCACACGCGCCAAACGCGCTGCCCGGGACGCAGGCGACGTTCTCCTCGCGGAGCAGCCGGACGGCGAACTCCCTGGAGGTGAGTCCGGTGCCGGCGATCGAGGGGAACGCGTAGAACGAGCCGCGGGGCTGATGGCAGGCAAGCCCCATGGAGTTGAGGGCGCTGACGATGAAATTGCGGCGCGCACGATACTGCTCGCGCATCTCGATCGTGTCGGGTTCCCCGTTCTTGATCGCCTCCAGGGCCGCCTCCTGGCTGATGATGCTCGCGCAGAGCATGGAGTACTGGTGAATCCGCATCATCGCCTCGGTCAGTTCGACCGAAGCGCAGGCGTACCCGATCCGGAAACCGGTCATGGCGTAGGCCTTGGAGAAACCGTGCAGGAAGATGGTGCGCTCGCGCATCCCGGGCAGCGAGGCGATCGAAACGTGTTCCCCTTCGAAGGTCAGCTCCGAGTAGATCTCGTCGGTGAGGACCACGAGGTTGTGCCGCTGCGCCAGGGCGGCGATCTCGAGCAGCGACTCCCGCGTCATCGTCCCACCCGTGGGGTTGGTGGGGAAATTCAGGACCAGAGCTTTGGACTTTGGGGTGATGGCTTGGGCGATGGCCTCGGGCCGCACGGCGAAACCGTCCTGCGCCCGGCACACCACCGGCACGGGCACCCCGTGCGCGAGCGCGACACTCGGCGAGTAGCTCACGTAGCAGGGCTCGTGGTAGATGACTTCGTCACCGGGGTTGATGATGGCGCGCAGCGCCAGGTCCATGGCCTCGCTCACCCCGACGGCGATCAGGATCTCCGAGGCGGGGTCGTAGGTCACGTTGAACGCCTTGGCCAGGTGGGCGGTGACTGCCTCCCGCAACTGCGGCGTGCCGAGGTTCGAGGTGTAGGTCGTACGCCCCTTTTCGAGGGCGTAAATGGCCGCCTCGCGAATATGCCAGGGTGTGACGAAGTCCGGCTCGCCGACCCCGAGCGAGATGACGTCCTTCTGGCTGGCCACGATGTCGAAGAACTCGCGAATGCCCGAGCGGGGAATTCCCTGCACGTGCGACGCGACGAACGAACCATTGATCCCGAGCCCTGCCTTCATAAAGGGACGGGCACCCTAGGTGAGCGAGCGCTCGCGGCGCAAGGCGGGGTGTCGGCGGGGTGTCGGCGGGCGGCCGTGGAATCACCCGTTGCACGCAGGATCAATCCGCCGACTCCGGTCGGACCCATCGCGCCGTCGCACTGGCAACCGGCTGGCAGCAGACTGTTGAAAATGTCTGGCAGCCACCGGAGCAACGCAAAGGAGCCCCGAAAATCCAATGAATACGCCGTGTCACCACGGCGACTACGAGACAAGGGGCTCCTTGAACCGTCTGCTAGCGTCCCTTCGGCAGGACACTGCGGCCCGCGTACACCGCACTGCGGCCGAGCAGTTGCTCGATGCGCAGGAGCTGATTGTACTTGGCCAACCGGTCGGAACGGCTCAACGACCCGGTCTTGATCTGGCCGCAGTTCGTCGCCACCGCGATGTCGGCGATGGTGGCATCCTCGGTCTCACCCGAGCGATGGCTGAGGACCGCCTTGTAACCGTGGAACTGGGCGAGTTGAACCGCGTCGAGGGTTTCGGTCAGGGAACCAATCTGGTTCACCTTGACAAGGATGGCGTTGGCCGTGCCGGAGTCGATGCCCCGCTGGAGGAACTTCACATTGGTCACGAAGAGGTCGTCGCCGACAATCTGGACCTTCGACCCGAGCTTGTCGGTGAGCAGCTTCCAGTTGTCCCAGTCGCCTTCGGCGCAGCCGTCCTCGATGCTGACGATGGGGTAGTCGGCGCAAAGCTTCACATAGAAGTCGACCAGTTCCTTGCCCGACAGCGTCTTGCCGCTGCTCTTCTTGAAAGTGTACGTGCCGTCGCCGTTGTAGAACTCGGAACTGGCGGTATCCAGTGCGAGGAAGATGTCGGTACCGAGCTTGTAACCCGCGTCCTTGGTGGCCTGGGCGATGGCATCGAGGGCCGCCTCGGTGCTGTCGAGCTTGGGCGCGAACCCCCCTTCGTCGCCGACCGCCGTGCTGAGGCCCTTCTTCTTCAGGACGGCCTTGAGGGCGTGGAAGATCTCGGTGATGGCCCGGAGCCCTTCGCTGAAGGTCGGCAGCCCGTGGGGCATGACCATGAACTCCTGGAAGTCGATCGGGGCGTCCGAGTGCGCGCCGCCGTTGATGACGTTGGCCATCGGGACGGGCAGGATCTTGGCATTCGTGCCGCCGAGGTAGCGGAACAGGGGTTGGCCGAGCGCGTGCGCCGCCGCCTTGGCGTTGGCGAGGGAAATGGCGAGGATGGCGTTCGCACCGAGCTTCGACTTGAACTCCGTGCCGTCGAGATCGCACATAGCCTGGTCGATCGCCACCTGGTCGAGCGCGTCCATCCCCTCGATGGCGGGGGCGAGCTTCTCGAGGACGTTCTTGACCGCCTTCTGCACGCCTTTCCCGCCGTACCGCTTCTTCTTGTCCGTATCCCGGAGTTCGAGCGCCTCATGGGTCCCCGTCGAGGCACCCGAAGGCACCGCGGCGCGGCCCACCGTGCCGTCGACGAGGATGACATCGGCTTCTACCGTCGGGTTGCCGCGGGAGTCGAGAATCTCGCGGGCGAGGATTTCGGAAATGTTGATCATGTCAGGGGGTCTGGTTTCAGGGTCGATTTCAGGAGTTCAGGATCGCCCGGCCGGAAGCCCGGCGAAGGAGGGGAGGATAAGGGGGGTGAAGGGTCCGTCAAGAAACCGGGGGCCGTTCCCCGACCTCCAGGCGCGACCTCCGACCTCCGACCTCAGACCTCAACCCTCCGACCTCCGACCTCAGACCTCAACCCTCCGACCTCAGACCTCCGACCTCGGACCTCGGACCTCAGACCTCCGACCTCAGACCTCCGACCTCGGACCTCCGACCTCCGACCTCCGACCTCCCTCAGCGCATCCAGCGCAGGCGGAACACCTGGTTCGTGGCAGCCATCGGCAGTCGAACGCGGTGGCGTCCATCCTGAAGCACGGGCGCGATCCCGGTCTCCGCTCGCCAGGCGCCGCCGTCCCCGGCGGACGCGGCTGCGGGAGCGGATTCGAGAGTGAAGCCCGGGTTAGGCGCAGCCCAGGACACCTCAACCCCGACGGGCGTCAGCAGGGCCGCGAGGGCGGGGGGCTGCGTGAGCTTGAAGGCAAACCCGTCCGCGGTCCCGCCCCCGTACGTCGCCTGCGCGACATTGGTGCTGCTGACCGGGAACGTCTGGGAACGCGAGCGCCCCACGAGATACGTGTTCCCGGCGGTGTCCGCCGCCACGCCAAAGGCGAGTTCGTCCCCGGGGGAACCGTAGAACGTCGAGGTCACCGTCCCGAGCGGATCCAGCCAGGCCACCAGCACCTCGGCATTGCCAAGGTTGGTGCTCTGCAGCGAGTTGGTCGAGATCCCGGTCAGGCTCGGGGAGAGGCTTTCACCCGCCAGATGGGCAACCCCGCTGTTATCCACCGCGACGTCCCAGAGCGTGTCCACAAAAATCCCGCCGAGGTAGGTGCTGAACGGAATCGATCGCCCGTCCGCCCCGAGGCGCACGACGAAGCCGTCCGAAGCACCCGCGTTGGTGGGCTGGGGCGCGCCCGCCGTGACAGGGAAATTCACCGAGGAGGTTTGTCCGACGATCAGGACCTCGCCAGCGGCGTTGGCCGCGATCCGATAGGCGTAGTCGGTGCTGCCCCCGCCGAGATAGGTGGCGTACTGGAGACTGGCATCGGCGGCCAGCACTCCTGCGACAAACGCGTCCGCCAAGCCGGAGTTCGTCGCTTGCCGGGCATCGAGCACCGGGAAGTTGGTCGAGAACGTGATGCCGGTGAGGTGGATAAGTCCGGTGCTCGCGGTCGCCACGACGCCCTCGGCGCTATCCCGTGAGTTGCCGCCCAGGTAGGTGGATTGCAGGAGCGTGGTGGCGTCCGCCGAAACCAGGGCGAGGAACGCGTCCACACCACCGCCGTACGATTTCTGCGCGGCGTTCGCCGAGACCGGGAAGTTCGTGGAACTTGTGCTCCCCGCCGCGGCGACCGACCCGTCCGGCAACACGGCCAAATCCAGCACCTGATCCTCGCCCTCGGCACCGAGCAGGGTGGAGGCCACCAGTCCGGAGCCATCGGCGGTCAGCCGCGTGACGAAACCGGTGAGGGGCAAGCGACTGCTGAACCGGTTGGTGAGGCCGCCGGGTTTGCTCGAGAAGGCACCCGGGGTGACCGGGAAGTTGGTGGAAGTCGTGAACCCTCCGACGACCGGCTGGTCCCCCGCCGCCAGGGCGATGGCGAGCCCGGTTTCGAGATCGGACCCACCCAGGTAGGTAAACCATTCGAAGGCGCTTCCGTCCGGCGCGAGCTTGGCGACGAACACATCCCCCGCGACACCCCGCAGTCCGCCCTGGTACGTCGGCAGGAAGCCGTTGGTGCCGGTCAGCGAAAAACCCACGAACCGTTCCGACTCGGTTTCACCGGTGAGGTAAGCGGCACCCGCGGCATCCACCGCCACATCCCAGCACTGGTCGAAGCCCGTGCCCCCGAGGAAGGTCGCATAGCTGAGCACCGGGTCGATGACCAGCGGCCGGGATGGGTCGTGGGGATCCACCGCGAAGCCAATCGTGCCATCGGGATGGGATACGTAGCGTGCGGGCACCAACTCGCGGCCGTGGGGGCCGTTCTGATAGGCGACCGGCCGGCGTTGCACCAGAACGCCCCGACCCGTGTCGAGGCGAAGCTGGCCCGTCTCATCGATTTCGGTGGAGCGCACCCCGTCGTAGCGGAGACGGGCGAGGTCTGGCGAGGCACCCGGCGCGACGATCAGGTCGTACTCGAGCTCACGGCCATGGCCATAGAAGGCGACGTCCACTCCCGGGTAGACCTCCGGATAGCGGAGTCGGGCATGAGACCGGAGCCCGGTTTGCCAGCGGGAGGGGTCCTGGCCGATGAGGCGATGAATCCGGCCCGGCAGCGCCGCTTCCCGCTGCACCGGTAGCCCCGCCTGGGCGCCTTCGAACCGGAGCCGCACCAACTGGTAGCCGGTGTTCCCCGCACGGCGGCGCGCACGCGGATTCACCGGGTCGTCGTCGGGGGCCGCGACTAACGGCTCCGCGGACGAACCCTCCGCCGCCGACAAGGCGAGCAGCGCGCCCCCACGGCCAAGGAAGACCGTGTACCCGGGGCCTCGGGCCAGGTGATCGGCACCGGCCGGAGCACCCACGCCAGCAGGTTCAAATGCCAACGGGAGCTGCCAGAGGTCAGCCTTCGAGACCGCCTGACCGCGGAGCAGGGAAGAACTCTCGCCTACCCCGACCACGGCGGACACGAGCGGCGCGGCGGGCCCATTGATCTGAGCTGGAGTGGCGCTGAGCAGGAGAGACACCGCGCTCGCGCGTCCGGCCCCCGCAGCCACGGCGGCGAGGGTGAGCACAGCGCTCACCCATGAACCGGAGCGGACCGACCGTGACCGCGACCGTGACCGCGACCGTGACCGCGACTGGGACCTGGAGGTAGACATGGCCGTTCGGAGGGAATTCCTCCATGCGAAAATCATAGATACCTTACCGGAGACCCGGTTGAGGAGTGTGCTGGCACGCTTTCCGGGGTTTCAAGGTTTTTGGCCTCTTCAACGCCCCCGCACCCGGCGGGCGCCCAGGTAGCGCCGGGTCCAGTAGTCTTCGGAGAGGCGGGAGTACGTCACCCCCCGGGAGGTGCTGGCGTGGGCGAAGCGGTCCCCGCCCACCACCACGCCAACATGAGAAACCCCGCGGCCGCTGGTGTTGAAGAAGATCAGGTCCCCGGGCCGGAGGGCGCGTCGGTCCACGGAGCTGCCCACCCGGAATTGCTCGGTGGTGGTGCGGGGGAGGCGCACCCCGGCGACACGTGACTGGATCTGCAGGGCAAACCCGGAGCAATCGATCCCGCCGCGGCCGTTCCCGCCCCACCGGTAGGGGGTGCCGAGCCAGCGGTCCGCCTCCCGGGACCAGTCGTTGGCCGCCGGCGGGGCGGAACGCGAGGGGGCGGGCGCGGGCTTCGAACTGCAGCCGCCGAGCCCCGTGCCGATGGCCAACCCGAGGACGACGACCAAACCCATCCACTCCAAGCCGCGGGCGGCGCGGAGCAGGGGGGTGCGGGGTGGTGCGTCGCGCAGGGCCATGGGCGACGCCATTGGGGACTGGAGGCGGGGAATTTCCAAGCCCGTTGAAGAAGTCTGGCCGCCGCTGGGAACAACGCAAAGAAGCCCCGAAAAGCCAATGAATGCGCCGTGTCACCACGCCGACTACCGGACAAGGGTCCTTTTGAAGGCCCTAGACAAAACCGGGGCAGCCGCGCGTCCTTCCTGTGCCGATGGCTCCCCTGGCTGAATTGTCCGTGACCGCGGAGGTGGATCTGGATCGGCTGTACGAGGCGCACGCGACCGCCTTGCGGGCGTTTGCGCTAAGCCTGACCCGGAACGACGCGGATGCGCGCGACCTGCTCCAGGACACCTTCGTCAAGCTGGCCCGCGATCCCGCGATGCTGAGGGAGGTGCGGGATGAGCGCGCGTTCCTGCTGCGGCTGGTGCACCACGCCGCTATCGACCTGTTCCGGCGCCGCCAGACACGCCTGAAGTACACGGAGCCCTTGGGGGACGAACCCCCGGCGGTATTCGCCCCGGCGGTGGATGACCCCGACGAGGCGGCCTTTCGGGCGGCGCTGACCGGCGCGTGCGGTGAATTGCCCGCGGACCAGCGCGCGGTGGTGCATCTCAAGCTCTGGGAAGGGCTCACGTTCGAGGCGATTGCCGAGTTGATGGACATCCCCCTGAACACCGCGGCCAGCCGCTACCGGTACGGAATAGACAAACTCCGCGCCCGGCTGCGTCCCCTCTACGAGGAGCTTTGATGAACCCGCAACCTTCCGCGTCACCCGATGGCTTCGAGCAGCGCTTGGCCGGCACGCCACTTCAACCCGTGCCGCCGGCCTGGAAGCAGGACATCCTCCGCGCGGCCCGGGCAGCACGGCCGGTGATCCAGGAGGCGGTGACAACGGCCGCGGCCAACCCGTCCTCCCCGGTCAAGCCCGGCGAGCCTGACGCAGGGTGGTGGTGGCGGGGTTGGCGACGTCAGTCCAGCGCTCCTTGGACGGTCCTCGCGGCGGGCTGGGTGGTGGTCGCACTGGTGCAGTCCTTCAGCGGGTGGTTGGGGGATTCCGGGATCGAATCGAGGCGCGATCCGGCCACCCGATCCTCCGGGTTGGCTGTGCTGGCCGCGGCGCGGCTGCACCAGGCGGAATTGCTGGCCCTGGCGGAACCAGAGCAATCGATCTCGGCCGAGGCGGACACCGCGAGACCGGCGTCGCCGGGGACCGACAGTCGTCCGCGCTCCCAGGTGGTGCCGGGACCTCGGGGATTGGACCCGGGCTTCGGTCCGGGCTGGGTTTGATCTGGGTGGTCGAGAGCCAGGGTTTCCTGGGAAAGGAGGAAGTTATGAATCAATCCATTCATCGGATTCTGCTTTGGTGGGGTGACCGTCGTACCTACTGGTGGCCGCTCACCCGGCTGCGGCCGGCGCCGGACGTGCGGTTTCCGCCCAAGGTCGTGGCCTTCCACACGCTCTCGGGACTTTTCTGGGCGGGCATCCCGATCCTCGTCCTGGCGAGAGTGTGGCTCGGTCGCTGGAGCCCGGAGGCCTTCCTGATCCCGGGCGGCGTGGGAGCGGTAGCGGCGCTGGTGTGGTGCCTCATGATCCGGCTGGCGTGGAATCGTCGCGCCGCTGAGTTGGCGGTCCGGGGTCCGGCGGGAGAGCCGGGGCTTCTGAGCGTCGAGCGACCCTCGCGGTTGGCGCGTTGGGTGGGTGCGCCGGTGCTCCTCCTGGCCGTGCTGCTCCTGAGTGCCGCGTTGGTGACCGTGGCGGAGAACCTGCGAGGAAATCTGGCCCTGCGGCGGTTCGAAAACGAACTCCGGGCCAAGGGCGCGCCCGTGGCGCTGGCGCAGATCGTGCCCCCGCGCGTGCCGGACGAGCAGAACCTCGCCATGCTCCCATGGCTCCAGCCCGCTCTCGAATACGAGCACGTCCCCGTGCCCCGGGGAGCGACCAATTCCTCGATCCGCTGGCGTGACCCCGAGGGGTTCAAGCGGACGCAGGAGATCTTCCGGACCGAAGAAAGCAGACCTTCCCTCCACACGTTCCTCCGGGAGCGTGCCCGCGCCGAATTCAGCCGGACCAACACGGCGGGCAACCGTGGCAGCGCGCCCGAGATACCGTCGGACAGTCTGCGAAACGGCCGACGGGTGGATCTGGCTATCTGGCAGGAGTACTATCGGTCGCTGCCGGACTGGCCCCGTGCGGCGCAGCCCCAGACCCCGGCACAGGACGTCCTCACCGCCCTCGGCCGCAACGAACCGCAACTCTCCGAGTTCCGCGCGGCGGCGGCAGTGAGGCCCCAGGGGCAGTTCCCACTGCGGTACGAGGACGGCTGCGAGATGCTGCTGCCGAACCTGGCGCTGATAAAACGGATCGCCCTGACCTTCCGGCTGCGGGCGGTGGCGCTGCTGGCGGACAACCGCGCCGAGGACGCACTCGCGGACACCCTGCTCGCCTTCCGGGCGAGTGACCTGGTGGCCGACGAACCCATCCTCATCTCCCTGCTCGTGCGGATTGCGTGCGATCAATTGGCGCTCCAACCGGTATGGGAGGGGTGTCTCGACCAGCGTTGGAGCGATGCGCACCTGATCGCGCTGCAGCAGACGCTCGGCGGGCGCGACTACCTGGAAGCATTCCCGCGGGCCATGCACGGCGAGCGCGCCGGGTCGGGGGTGCTCTATGACGCCCTGACCCGGCGGGACTTCCGCTCCAACGGGTGGATCTTCGCGGATGGCAGTTCGGGTTGGGACCCGTTCTCGTCCTCGGGCGAGACGGACCTGGCCGTGTATCTGCGGCTGACCCCGTCCGGCTGGGTGCGGCAGAACCAGGTGGTGCATGGCCGGTACATCCAGGCGTTGGTCGACGACTTCACCGGTGCGCGACACCACGCGGACCTGTCTCCGAGCGGTCGGCACCTGGAGCACTGGTTCGATCGCAAGTCGCCGTTCACCTTACTGGCGTCGATGCTGGCTCCGGCCTTCGACCGGGCCTCGGACAAGGTCTACGAAGCCGAGGCTTGGCGACGGCTCGCGCTGGTCGGTCTGGGCCTTGAGCGCCACCGCCTGGCGACCGGCCGCCACCCCGAAGCGCTGGCAGCTCTCGCCCCGCACTTCCTGGCGGAGGTTCCGGTGGATGCCATGAACGGGCAGCCTCTCCGCTATTCCACCACCGCGGACGGAGACTACCGGCTCTACTCCGTCGGAACGGATCACGAGGACAACGGCGGCCAGCGCAGCTCGAACCGGGCGCGGAGCGCAGCGGATCCGAAGCGGGCGTCGGACCTGGTGTGGCGATGATCGAGGTCGGGGGGCGGCCGGATTCCCTTGGACAAGCGGGGAGCCCTTGCCTCTAAAGTAAGTCGTCTTCTTACGGATGAAGGCGCCCGCCCGAACCACTCGCCGCCCAGTTCAAGCGGGGCGATTCTACCCGGGCACAGCCACGGAGCTGGCGGCGACGATCTCCGGCTTCTTGAAACAGGTGGAGTCCCCGCCGACGCGTGGCCCCAAGGCAGTCATCGCTCCGCACGCGGGGTATGCCTATTCGGGCCCGGTGGCGGCCTCGGCCTTCGCCCCCTGGGTCGCCGACGCAGGGCGCATCCGTCGTGTCGTCGTGATGGGGCCGTCTCATTGGGTCGACTTCCGGGGGGTGGCGCTGGCCGATGCGATGACCTTTGCCACGCCGCTTGGTGACGTGCCGGTGGACGAGGAGGGAGTCGAACTGGCACTCGGGAATCCCGGGGTGGTCGTATACGACACCGCCCATTCGCCCGAGCATTGTGTGGAGGTGGAACTGCCCTTTCTCCAGGTGATCCTGAGTGCGTTCACCATCGTGCCCCTGGTGGTGGGGCGGGAGACGGACGCCCGGGTGCAGGCAGTGGTGGAGGCTCTGTGGGGCGGGGACGAGACGCGCTTCGTGCTCAGTTCGGATTTGAGCCACTACCTCGACTACGAGGAAGCCCGGCGCCTCGATCGCGGCACGGCGGACCTCGTCGAGAGGGGCGGAGTCGGCGAACTCAGTTCGCGGCGGGCCTGCGGTTACCGGCCGATCCGAGGGTTTCTGGAGGCAGCGGGCCCCCGCGGATTGAAGGCCCACGCCGTGGATCTCCGCAATTCCGGCGACACGGCGGGCCGCCAGGATTCCGTGGTGGGATACGGGGCGTTCCACTTCTTCCCCTCCTGAACTGTCCCCACCACCGCGCTTAGGGAGCAGCACGGTGCACCCAGGCGCGACGGCCAGGGTGCATCTGCCCATGGCCCCAGGCGCCATCGCGGAAGAATCAGGCCGAAGGCTGGAGGACGCCACGGGCCTCAGCGAAGAGTGACGCGACGCGATGGCGTGACGGAGTTGACGGTGGCGTCCGGCCGTTACCGGTTCACCGTACAACCGCCGGGCCGCTGAGGCGGGGCCTCCATTCACCCGCCGCCAGTGGAGCTTCGGACCGCGGTTCTCCCGAACCGCTGCGCGTCCCCCCCGCGACGCGCGTCAAAATCGACTCCCACGCCCCCACCCGCGTACCACCCCCTGCGCC
>JBBQML010000018.1:0-17159 GCA_038328885.1 Verrucomicrobiota bacterium
ACGGTCGAGCGCGCTGTCAGCCGATCCAGCACATGGCGGCAGACCCAGCGTCCACTAATGCGTACCGCATCGAGCACGCGACGGACCCTGCCGCACCGGGGGCGATATGTCTAGAATGATTTTCTGTGGGTAGAGAGGAGCGGCTCCTCGGCGCACTCCAAGGCGCGCCGCTCCTCCTGGAGTGCGGCGGGAAGCAACGCGCGCCGCCGCTTTGGTACGGTCCACCGCACCGACAACCTGTGGATGCACGGGGCGCTGGGGCCGACCGCTTTTCGCGCTTGCGGGCAGGTCAAGCCCCGCATCAAGGAATCCTGCCGACCCGGCTGGGAAATCGGCTAAGGCCCGGCGCCTCGGATCCGCTCGGTCCGTGTTTTGGGGGTGGGGTTTTCAGGTTTTCGGGTTTTCGGTCTTTTGGTGTTTTTCGCGTGGTTCGCGTTTTTCGCGGTCAATCCTCGGGGCGGGGCCTTCCGCGGTGGCGTGGGGGCTCGGGATGCATCTTCCCCCTTGAACCGGGCGCTCACCCGGTCCGAGATTCGGTCCCGTTCACGATCAACCCTGCCCCCTCCCTCCGCCCTCCATGAAGTCCGCCAAGTCCAAGGACAGCCCCACCAGCCGCTGGCTCTCCTACCGCCCCGAGATCAAGGTGCTCGACTGCACCATCCGCGACGGTGGCCTGATGAACCACCACCAGTTCGAGGATCGCATCGTGAAGCTGGTCTACGACACCTGCGTGGCGGCCGGCGTGGACTACATGGAACTGGGCTACAAGTCCTCCCGCCAGGGGATCAAGGTGGGTGAGCACGGGTGTTGGAAGTACTGCCAGGAGGAGGATCTGCGCCGGATCGTCGGCGACAATCCCACTTCCCTGAAACTCGCCGTCATGGCGGATGCCGAACGCTGCGATTACCACGAGGACATCCCGCCGAAGAAGGACTCGGTCGTGGACATGATCCGGGTGGCGACCTACATCAGCCAGATCCCCACCGCCCTCGACATGGTGAAGGACGCGCATGACAAGGGTTACGAGACCACCCTGAACCTGATGGCGGCGTCGATCGTTCCCGACCGGGAACTCGACGAGGGCCTGGAAATGTTCACGAACTCGGAGGCGAAGGCCGTGTACGTGGTCGACAGCTTCGGGGCGCTGTACAGCGAGCAGGTCCACTACCTCGTGGCGAAGTATCTCGGCCACTGCAAGGCCGCCGGCAAGGAAGTCGGCGTCCACATGCACAACAACATGCAGTTGGCCTACGCGAACACCCTCGAGGGCATCATCGAGGGGGCCAACTATGTGGACGCCACCATGGCCGGCCTGGGACGGGGAGCAGGGAACTGTCCGATGGAACTGATCCTGGCGTTCCTGCGGAATCCGAAGTTCAACCTTCGGCCCGTGCTCGATTGCGTCCAGAACCACATCGAACCGATGCGGGCGAAGCTGTTGTGGGGCTACGACCTTCCCTACCTGCTGACGGGCATGCTCAACCAGCACCCCCGCACGGCGATCAAGTTCAAGGAAGCCGAGTTGCAGGGCACCAAGGGTGATGTCCTGGGGTTCTACGACTCGGTGACCGCCGAGAGTTGAGGGCCCGACTCCGGTTCGGGGTGCACGTGGTTCCTGGAGGAGCCTTTTAGGATCACCGCGGACGTCCGGGACACCGGCGAAGGTGGTCGCCACCCGGCGCAACCCAGCCGTTGCGGTCTTACGCCTCAGCGGTCGGCGAGGGTGACCGGGTTCTGGCGAATCCAGGCGTCGAGCAGTCGTTCGGCGTCATAGACGCGGATCTTCTCCTCGACGAAACGGCTGGCGCGCCAGACGCACCGGATCCGCGGCGCGAACGCGAAGGTGCGGCGCAATTCCGCAATCTCGGGGAGGAACGCAGTACGCTCCGGCGAGCCGAATTTGTCGGCCGTGGCGAGCGCAAGGCGGACCGCCTCGACCCCCATGTCCTCGCGAACGCCCGCGGAATCCCGGAAGAGCCGACGCAGTTGCTCAGGCAGACGGCGGAACGCGGCCCGCACCGGCTCCCGTAACTCTGGCCCGACGCAGGACATCTCCTCACACAGGTAGGTCATGGCCTCGGTGGCGCCGGAGCCACGCAGGAGTTCGCTCAGGTCTGCCTGGAGGGTGGCGCGAGCGGCGACGGCCCGGCGGACGTAGGCCTTCACCGAGGCTGCATGATCCTCCCGAGTGTAGGCCAGCCAGTCGATCAGCGGTGTCTGGTCGGTGAAGGCACGGATTTCCTGCAGGCACTTGGTGGCGTAAGCCCGGTTCTCCGCTCCCCCATCCGCCGTGTCACGGCCGGTCCCGAGGGGCCTGGCCCGGGTGGCTCCCACGACGTGGCGAACCGCAGCGTTCGCTCTGCCAGCCGGGCCAACGTGGAGCGATGCGGTGATCCGGCTCATCCGGGCGACGAGGTCGCTGGCGAGGGAGAGGAGCCAGTTCATGGCGAGGCGCGTGGGCTCGGCTCAGGCGTGGGATGCCGGGGCTCTGCCGCCCGACGGATGCCAAGTCTGTCGGTTCCCCGAGGCCCCACCAGTGGACCTTGGTCGCAGGAGCACGCTCCGGCGTGGACAACGCCGGGCCGGGGCTTATGGTCCGCGACATGGCCGGACCCGGAACCACGGCAGCTTCGCGTCAACCTGCGGGGCGATCCGGTTCTCGGCGGTGGGATCCGGGTGGAGGGCGGTCATGAGAAGCCCACCCCGCCTTTCCCCTCCCCAGCTTTCCCCTCCCCGGCTTTCCGCGCCCCGTCCTTCCGCGCCCCGGTACTCGTGGCTGCGTCAGTCCGCACGCGTGGCGGTGTGGACGCTGTTTGGAGTGGTGCTTTGGATGCGCCTGGCACATCCGCCGGAAGCCAGGTCCCGTGGCGGCGGCGGCCGGATCCAATGGGACGCCGGGAACCGTGGGGGAGGCGAACCTGGCGGAGGGGGATGGGGACGGCAACGGTCAGCCCGGGTCAACCCGCCCGTCAGCCCGGTGCCGGCTGACCTCTGGCGGCTATCCATCGAGATCGCTCCTGCCGACGTCAGGAAGCTCCAGGCGTACCACTGGAACGGTCCTTGGAACGGGGGCAGGGGTGCCGTCGAACGCCCGGAGGTCCGCGTGACGGTCCGCGAGGGTGGGGTTGTCTACACCAACGTGTCCCTGCACCCGAAAGGTTCGGCCGGGAGTTTCCGCGAGTTCAACGACAAGCCGGCGCTGACGTTGAACTTCGGCAAGCACGCTGCCGGCCAGCGCTTCCACGGTTTCAGCAAGATCTCCCTGAACAACTCGGTCCAGGATGACGCCTACCTCTCCGAAGCGTTGAGCCGGGAGCTTTTCGTGGCAGCCGGGGTCCCCGCCCCGCAAGCGGATCACGCCACGGTCGTCCTCAACGGCCGTGACCTGGGCCTGTATGTGCTCGCCGAGGGCTGGGGAAAGCCGTTCCTGCGCCGTCATTTCAAGGACGTGCAGGGGAACCTCTATGACGGCGGTTTCGTGCAGGACATCGACGCGGCGCTCGAGGTGAACTCGGGCGAGGAGCCCAACGACCGCCGGGCCCTGGACCGCCTGGTGGAAGTGTCCCAGGAAGGCGGGCGGGAAGGCCGCTGGCAGCGCCTGGGCGAGGTGCTCGACGTCGACCGGTTCGCCACGTTCCTGGCCCTGGAGGTGATGCTCTGCCACTGGGATGGCTACGGTATGAACCGCAACAACTACCGCGTCTTCGAGGATCGTTCGACCGGCCGGTTGGTGTTCATGCCGCACGGTCTGGACCAGCTCTTCGGAGGGGGCCGACGCATGCCACCCCAGAGCTCCATCGAGCCGTCGATGCAGGGGATGGCGGCCCGGGCGTTCCTGGGGACCACCGAAGGCCGGAACCTCTTCCTGGCGCGCATGACTCACCTGAGCTCAACCCTCTTCCAGGAGGAGAAACTCACCAACCGCGTCGCCGAATTGGCGCGGCGCATCCGTCCCACCCTGCTCGCCTGGGGGCCGGAAGTCGCCGCCCGGCATGACGGGGAAGTCGCGGACCTGTGCGCGCGGATCGGGGAGCGGACGCGGAGCATTGCGGAACAGTTGGCCGCCCCGCGGCAGCCCTTCGCCTTCGGAGAGAATGGCACGCTCCGAGTCACGGGCTGGAGGACCCGGTTGGACCAGGACAATCCGCGTTCCCCGGTTCGCTTCCAACGCGGCGAGGTCGATGGCCGCCAGATCCTCCGGATCCGGCTCTCGTCCGGACCTGGCAGAGCGTCGTGGCGGGCGCGGGTCCGACTGGGCCCGGGTAACTACCGGTTCGAGGGGGAGGCGAGCGTCGACGGCCTCGAGGCGGGGGGTGGGGTTTGCCTGCGGATCTCGGGCGAGCCGCGGGAGTACGTGGCCGGACGCGCAGAGGAGTGGTTTACCCTGCAGCACCAATTCCGGGTCGATGAGGATCTGGCCGAGGTGGAACTGGTCTGCGATTTCGAGGCGGCGGCGGGCATGGCCACCTTCGATGAACACTCCCTGCGGCTCGTCCGGGAGTGAATTCCGCGGAAGGCCAACTATTGGGTTGCGGCGCCGCTCCCATACTGGTATTAATGATTACGAACTTAGTCCCCGCGTCATCCACTCGCCTTGCGGGTCCCGGTTGCGTCCGGAGCCAACCGGGATTGAACGGACGCTAGTTGGGCTTGGTCCATAGTCCGATGTCCCCGCCCTTGGAAACCACCCTGGGTCGGTTCTGTCCGGGCACCGCCTCGCTGGCGCGGTCGGGGGTGGCCGTGCGCTCGTCGCGGAGCAGCTGAAGCCCGGCTGTAGCTCTCCCGTTCTTCCGCCTTTTCCAGCCTCCGTGAACCCCCCCGAGGACGCACTTTCCGGCGATGAGCGTTCGGTCGTGCTCGAGATCCCTGTCGCTCCCGAGGCCAGGAGCGAGCTTGATGGACCAGGCCACACTACCGAGGTTGGGGCCCGTACGGGACGTGCGTCTGCTCTGGTGGCCTCCCCGGAGGCGCTCCGACTCCTCACGGCAGACTTCGTCAGCGCCCACCGGATCCTCCCCCTGCACGTCCGCTCGGGAGTGCTGCACCTGGCGGTGGCGGAAACCGGGGACGAGCGATTGGTGGAGGACATCCGCCTGTTGACGGGCCTCGAGGTCTCCACGACACCGGCGCCGGCCGCCGCCATCCTTCAGCGGATCGGTGAGTGCTACCAGGTCACGGTCGAGCAGATGATCGAGAACCTCGACGCCGGGCAGGAGCCCGCCGTGGAGGCCAGGGATCTTCACGACATCGAGGTGATGGCGAATGAGCCCACCGTCATCAACCTGGTGAATCTTGTCATCTCGACCGCGCTCCGCGAGCGGGCGAGCGACATCCACCTCGTTCCGTTCGAATCCGCGGTCGAGCTGCGGTACCGCATCGACGGACTGCTGCAGGTGAAACCGCCTCCGCCGCGCCACCTGCACTCGGCGCTGGTCTCGCGCGTGAAGATCATGGCCGACATGAACATCGCCGAGCGGTTCATGCCCCAGGACGGCCACATCCAGATCCACCATCGCGGGGCCCGGGTGGACATCCGGGTGGGGACGATGCCGACCAAGTACGGCGAGAGCCTGGTGATGCGCCTGCTGGAAAAGGGTGCCCGGGTGCAAACCCCGAACGAGCTCGGACTCGGCGAGGAACGGGCGGTCCTGCTGGGCCAGTTGGTGGAGAAGCCGCACGGTCTCTTCCTCGCCACCGGGCCCACGGGCAGTGGGAAGACCACCACCCTTTACTCAATCCTGCAGGGCATCTACACCCCGGAAAAGAAGATCATCACCATCGAAGACCCCATCGAGTACGAGCTCGCCGGCGTGGCCCAGATCCCGGTGCGGCCCGGGCGCAATTTCAGCTTCGCCACCGGGCTCCGCGCCATCCTCCGCCAGGACCCGGACATCGTGATGGTGGGCGAGATCCGCGATTCCGAGACCGCCGAGATCGCCATCCGCGCCGCCCTCACGGGGCACCAGGTCTTCAGCACCCTGCACACCAACGACGCCACCGGCGCCGTGACCCGCCTGCTGGACATGGGCGTCGAGGCGTTCCTGATCTCCTCCTCGCTGGAAGGAGTGCTGGCCCAGCGCCTGGTGCGCCGTATCTGTTCCGCCTGCCGGGTCGAGATCCCGGCGACCGACGCGCTCCGGGAACGGCTCGGGGTCCTGAGTGGACGTCCCATCGGTCCGACCTGCTTCGTGGGCCGCGGCTGCGAAAGTTGTCGGGCGAGCGGTTACCGGGGGCGCGTGGGAATCTTCGAACTCCTGGCTATCGGCCCCGAGCTCCGTGAGCTCATCCTCCACAAGCAGTCCAACGCCGAGATGAAGACGGTCGCCCAGCGCACGATGGTCACGATGCACCAGGACGCCCTGCAAAAGGCGGCGGACGGCATCACCACGCTGGAGGAGATCATTCGCGTATCCTCGGGCGACCAGCTCGAGTAGCCCCGACCGCCGATGGCATGAGCGCATTCCGCTACCAGGCCGTGCAGACCGATGGCCTCCGCGTGGATGGGGTCATCGAGGCGGACGACCGTCGGGCCGCCTTGCAGGCACTGGGGCGGCGCGGCCTGTTTCCTTCCGTCCTGGATCCCTGCCCGGGCGCCATCGCGCCTGCCCCCCACGCCACGAAGTCGCCGTCAAAGGCGGCGGTCGCCACGTCGAAAACCGCCGCGCCGAAAGGGGCCGCGCCGAGAGCGGCCTCGGCGAGAACGACGCCGCCAGGGGCCGGCAAGTCGACGCCCACCGTCCCGGCAGCCCGGCCCTTCTGGCTGGGTGGAGGGCGGGTGTCGCGCAAGGAATTGACCGGGCTTACGCGCGAACTCAGTGCCCTGCTCGGCGCGGCGATCCCCATCCCGCAAGCGCTCGATGGTTTGGGCGAGGAGGAGGAGAACCTGGCCCTGCGCGACGTGGTGTTGCGGCTGGCGGACGGCGTGCGGAAGGGCACCTCGCTCTCGGCGGCGATGGAGGAGCACCCGCGTTTGTTCGGCCGCCTCTACGTCAGCATGGTGCGGGTCGGTGAGGAAGCAGGGGCCTTGCCGGCCGTCATGAACGACCTGGCCGACCTGTTGGAGCACGAGGACGAAGTGCGCGGCGAGGTCATGGCGGCAGTGGCCTACCCCGCCTTCGTGCTGGGGTTCGGGATCTTCACCGTGGTGCTCCTCCTGACGGTCGTCCTGCCTCGCCTCTTCGGCATGCTGCAGGAAATGTTGACCGTCCTGCCCCTGCCCACGCTGATTCTTCTGAAGGTGAGTCATACGCTGAACCGGGACTGGCCCTGGCTGTTGCTGCTGGTCGGGGGCGCGGTGTACGGGCTCCGCCGCTATCTCCGGACACCACGGGGGGAGGAGGCCTGGGACGGGTTGCGCCTCCGGCTGCCGGTCCTGGGTGGCGTCTTCCGTTCCGCCGCCCTGGGCCGCTTTGCCCGGACCCTGGGGACCCTGGCCAAGAGCGGGGTCTCCCTGCTGCCCGCCCTCCGAATCGTCGAGGAAACCATCGGGAATCGCGTCCTGGCCCGGCAGATCGCGCGGGTCGCCGAGGAGACACGCGGTGGCGATTCGCTCGCCGCCCCGCTGCGCAAACTCGGCCTCTTCCCGCGCGGCGTCATCCAGATGATCGAGGTCGGCGAGGAAACCGGCCGGCTGGATGAAATGCTGTTGAAAGTGGCCACCATCGAGGAGCGCCACATGCGCGCCCGGACCAAAACCCTGGTCTCCCTGCTGGCCCCGGCGCTGATCCTGGTCGTCGGCGCCCTGGTCGGCTTCATCGTCATCGCTCTGCTGTTGCCCATTTTCAAGATGAGCCGAGCCATTCACTGATGAACATACCGAGCGGTGTGGGGAGTGGGGGGAAGGGAGCGTGGAGACCCCGACCTACTACCGCCGCCTCCCGCAGCGGTCACTGATAACTGATCCCTGACGACCGATCACTGATAACTCACGACTCACGACTCACGACTGATGCCCGATGCCCGACCCCTCGCCGAACATGAAACCGTGCCGTCCCCGTCCGTACCGGCCTCCTGCCGGCTTCACCCTGATCGAAATCATGGTGGTGGTGGTGATCCTCAGCATCCTCGCCGTCACGATCGTGCCGCAGTTCATCGGCATGACCCACGACGCCAAGGTCAGCGCCGCCCGGGCGAACATCGCCGAATACGAGTCTGCCCTGGAGCGGTTGTCGGTCCACCTTGACCGCTACCCGAGCTCGGACGAGGGCCTGAAGCTCCTGGTGGAAGCGCCCCCCGGCGATGACAAGAAATGGCGCGGGCCCTACGTGAAGCAGGTCCGCGCGGACCCCTGGGGCAATCCCTTCCAGTACCGGTCCCCGGGCGTCCATCACGCGAGCAGCTTTGACCTCTGGTCGCGCGGCGCCGACGCCGCCGACGGCGGTGAGGCCCAGAACGCGGACATCGTCAACTGGTAGCGCGCGATGCAGGCACGGCATCCAGCCTCCTCGGTCCCGGACGGGTTCACCCTGATCGAACTGACGATCGTGATCCTCCTGATCGGGATCCTCACCGCGGTGGTGGTGCCCGAGATGCGCGGCACGTACGGCGACGCCGTCCTTCGGTCGGGCAGCCGTGACCTGCTGGATGTGTGCGCCCTGGCTTCCAGCCGGGCCATCAGCTTCAGCCGCCCCCAACGGCTCCGCATCGAGTCCCAGACCGGACGCTACCGCATCGAGCAGCGCGTGCGCGGAAGAACTCCGGGATCACCCGCGTTCGCGCCGGTGCGCGACGTACCGGGAACGGAGGGGAGACTGAGCGATCGCGTGCGGGTCCAGATTCGGACCACAGCCGAACCCGGGATCGGGACCGGAGAGCCGGCCATGGAGGAGGTGGGGGAGCAGGTTCTGGGGTTCTACCCGGACGGCACGGCCGACCGGGCGGAGATCCGCTTGAGGGATCGGGATGGCTTCGGCGTGGCGCTGCGGGTGAACCCGATCACCGCGCGGGTCCGCCTCGTGACCTTGCCCCGAGAAACGGCCCCATGACACCGCTCACCTCAACCACCCGGCTTCTCCCTTGCCCGGACGCTCCGCGACTCCGCGTGAGGTTCCTTCCGTGGGCTCAACGCCAGGCCACGGCCGGGTTTTCCCTGATCGAGGTGATGTGCGCCGTTCTGGTGCTCGGCATCGGCCTCGCCGGACTGACGGAGGGTCTCGCCACGGCGGTGCGTTCAACGCGGGAGTCGCAATTGCAGACCACGGCGAGCCATTACGCCGCGGGCCTGCTGGAAACCCTCCGCGCGGAGGGATTGCTCGAGGACGGGGAAACGGAAGGCGAATGCGAGACCGTCCTCGCGCCACATCGCTGGCGGCAGAGCATCGCCCCGACGGATCTCGAAGGTCTGCATGACGTCGCCTTGTCCGTCTCCGACCCGCGCACCGGCAAGACGCTCTGCGAGTTGCGGACTCTCCTGTTCGAGGCACCGGGAGGCCTGCTCTCGACCAATACCGGGGGTGGCCGCGCGGCCGGCGGAGACGCGCGTCGACGCGAGCGAAGGAATCAGCGCTGATGGATGCGGCATCTTCCAGTTGGCCGGTTCGGTCTGGAGGGGCCTGTTGGCCCAGGCCCGCGGTGCGGGCGGCAGGGTCCGTCGGCGAGCCAGGAGCACGCGGAGGCGGTTCCGATGCAACGGGAACCTCCAAGCGGACGAAAGCCGGGTTCACGTTGGTGGAGATGACCATCAGCATGGCCCTCATGTCCCTCATCCTCATCAGCGCGTACCTCTGCTTGAACGCGGGTTTCGCTGCGCAGCGCCTGGTGGACCCGCGGTTGGAGGCGGTGCAGAGCGCGCGGGTGGCGCTCAACCTCATCACCGCCGATCTCCGCAGCGCCTGTCCGCTGGCGAAGAACATGGAGTTCATCGGCATGGACCGGATGCTCGGTGAGGTGGAAGCCGACAACCTCGACTTTGCGACGCACCACTACACGCCGAGCCGCCCGGGGGACGGTGACTATTGCCAGACCAGCTACTTTCTGGAGCCGGACCACGAGTCGGGCGAACTGGTGTTGTGGCGCCGCCGCAACCCCCGTATCGGTCTCGACCCGTTCAGCGGTGGATCCCGCGAGGAGATCGCCCGGGGCGTCCACCAGTTGAAGTTCGAATACTACGATGGCTTCGTCTGGTACGACACTTGGGGAGATCCCGACGGCCGGGCGTCCGCGAGAGATTCCCTCCTGCTGGATCCCAACCTGTCCGGCCTTCCGGAAGCCGTGCGCGTCACGCTGGCACTCGGTACCGGGCGTGATTCCAGGAGCGGCACTCCGGAGGCTTCGGTTCAATCCGTGCCCCCCGGTGCCGACGCGGAGCGACGCGCGAATGCCGGCGAACCTCCCCTGGTTTTCCGCACGGTCGCCCGGATCAACCGTATCGCCATCCCCCCCGCCGGGGGAGACGGAGGCGAGGGAGCGGCGGGATCCACCGCCCCGGGAACCCCGTCGGGCGCTCGACCCGGCGGGATGCCCGCCCCGGGAGCAGGGGGCTGACCATGCGCCGCAACGGTTCCATCCTCGTGGGCCTGCTCTGGTGCCTCGCGCTCCTGTCCTTGCTGGTCGTCGGGTTGCTCCACGCCTCCCGTTCGGACTTGCAGTTGGCCCGGTACGACACCGATCGGATTCAGGCGCGGTACCTGGCCCTGGCCGGGATCGAGCGGGCCAAGGCGTTGCTGTACACCGACGCGCGGGAGCGGAGTCGTTCGGCCCAGAGCCACAACGGAAGCCTTTTCGATGCCCCACAGCACTTCCGGGACATTCCGCTCGGTCGCGGTACGTACCGGGTGATACGAGGCGGCCGCCCGGAGGAAGCCGCGGGCCTGATCTACGGCGTAAGTGACGAGGAGAGCCGATTGAATGTGAACACTGCCATGCCCGACGACCTGTCCCGGCTGTACGGCATGACCCCGGACATCCCCGCGGCGATCGTCGACTGGCGCGATCCCGACAACGCCGTCACCCCGGGGGGCGCCGAAGCAGACTACTACGCCGCCGCAAGACCCCCCGGCCAGCCCCGCAACGGAAGTTTCCAGACCGTCCGCGAACTGCTGATGGTCCGCGACATGCCCCGCGATCTGTTCCTTGGTGGCGATCCCCAGTTGAACGGGCTCGGTGGCCTGGACGAGTTCGACGACCCGGACCAGGAGGGCGCTGCGCCGGCGGGCGACGGAGCCCGGCTGGGAGCGGGAGGGGTTTCGGGGTGGGGAACTCTCCTCACGGTCCATTCCGGGGTGCGCAACCTGAGCTCCGCGGGTCTCGAGCGCGTGAACATCCAGTCGGCGGACGAGGCCGCCCTGACGGGGGTCGGCGGCATCACGCCGGCCATTGCCAAGGCGATCATCGCCCACCGCGGAAACAACCGACTGGGCAGCATCGCGGATCTCCTCGAAGTGGGGCCGGCGCCACCGCCCGGCCAGGAGGGGACGCCGGGGGCAGTGCCCGGGGGGAGCCAGCCACCCGGCGTACCATTCGCGGTGGGCGGCCCCGGGGGGGCGGCTCCGGGCCCCGGCCCGGGCGGGCCCGGGGGGCCCGGCGGCAGGGGAACCGGCGGCGCCGCGGGGCCGAAGGTCATCGACCAGAACCTGTTGCTCGATATCGCCGATAGCCTCACCGCGGACGGTGCCTCCCTCCAGGCCGGGGCCATCAACCTCAACACGGCCAGCCTGGAAGTGCTCGTCTGCCTGCCCGGGGTGAGCCGGGAGCTGGCCCAGGCGATCGTGTCGTTCCGGGCTTCCACCGGATTCCTGCCGAACATCGCCTGGCTCCTCCGCGTGCCGGGCGTGACGACCGACTTGTTCCGCCAACTCGCACCGCGCGTGACCGTCCGCTCGGAGACCTTCCGCATCCTCGCCGAGGGCCGGGTGCGTTCCTCCGGGGTCCGCCAGCGCATCGAGGCAGTGGTCCGGGTCGGGCTCAACGACGTGGAGTTGCTTTCCTACCGGGAGGATGACCTGTGAACGCGCTTGACTGGCTGAACCCCGCCGACGTCCTGCTGGAGCTCGACCCCCGCCGGTTGCGCGCGATCCGCGGCGGCGAACTCCGCGAATGGGTTCTCGAGCGGACCGGGTCGGGCGCGCTGAGCGACGCCTGCCAGGGCCGGATCCGGGCGGAGCTGACCGCGTTCCTGGGGCGGCAACCCTGGCAAACACGGGCCGCCGCCGTGTGCGCCCTTTCCGGACATGGGGTCTCCCTCCGTCGATGGAAGGTGCCGCGCACCGCGCCCGACGACCTGGCGCAGGTGCTGCGGCTGCAACTTGAGAGCGAGCTGCCCCTCCCTCCCGACGACCTCGCCTGGGGCTGGTGGGCCTGTGGTGAGGAGGGCCCGCTCCTGGACATCCTGGTGGCAGCGGTCAAGCGGGAGGTCGTCGAGGAGGCGACCGCCCTGTTCCACGCGTGCGGCTTGAGCCCCTCGTTCACCCTCGCGGCGCTGGCCCGCCTGGCCCTCGCGCCGCCGGAACCCCACGAAGGCCCGGGTGCCGTGCTGGACCTCGGAACCCAGGACTCCGAGTGGCTGGGGCTGGATGCCGGCGGACCGGCGCGGCTGCGGATTCTGCCGTGGGGCGAGGAGACGATCATCGCCGCCCTGCTGACTCGAGGCGGGCTGGATCGGACCGCCGCCGAGGGACTGCTCGCGGGCTGGGCGACGGGGGTGACAGGCGAGTTGTCGGAGGCGGTGAAGTCCGCCCTGGCCACCGCCCTGGACTCCCTGGCGGCGGTGCTGCCCGCGGGCGGCCCCGGCCCTCGACTACGTGTGTCCGGCCGACTCGCCGCGTACCCCGGGGTGCTGGCGCTGCTGACCGAGCGCCTGGGGCCGGACACCCGGTGCACTGCGCTCGAGGCCGCTGGCACAGGTTTGTTCACCTCGGCGCTACGCGGGCTGCGGCGACAGGCGGACAATCCCGCGTCCGGAGCGATCGGCTTGCGCCTTAAAGCCCGGCCGATGGAGTCCAGGACCGGGCTGGCCCAACCCGCGCCACGGAAGTGGGCCATCGTGGCGGCGCTCCTGCTGCTGGGGCTCCTGGCACTGCCCTACGCCGAGGCGTTGTTGCTGCGCCCGCGGCTGGCGGCCAGGGTCGCCTCCATCAAGTCGAACCGGGAGGGACTCGCCCTGATCGACCGCGAGTCGGATTTCCTGCGGCACCTGAAGCACAACCAGGCGCCCTACCTCGAGACGCTGTACGTCCTCGCCAAGACCGCGCCGCCCGGGGCCCGCATCGAGTCCCTGACCGTGAACCGCAAGGGGGAGGTGTCGCTGCGTATCACCATGCGCCAACCGCCAGAGGTCACCGGCTTCCGCACCAAGTTGGTGGACAGCGGCTTCTTCGCTTCGGTGGTGCTCGAGGAACAATCCCCTTCCCCAGACCGCCAAAAGATCCTCGCGCGGCTCAGCGCGGTGTTGAAGCCGGCCACCGCGCGGGAGGCGCTGAAGATCCTCGCCCCCGAGGAAGCGGGGGCAAGCAACGCGCTGCCTGGCGTCCCTGGCATGCCCGTCATGCCCGGGGGAACGGCTGCGTTGCCCCCACCTGGACCGGTTGCCATGCCACCCGGTGTTCGCGTCATGAACCCCTGATGCCGTGCCTGTCACGCCCCTGCCACCACAGCCAACCCGTCCAACCCAAAGCCCATGCGTCCCCTGACTGATCGCGAGCGTCGCACTCTCCGCTTCGGCGGCATCGCTGTGGCCGTCTACCTGGTCCTCTTCTTCGGGTTGCAGGCCTGGAAGTATGCCGAGCGCCAACGGAGGGATTACCAGGCCCTGCTGGCTGAGGCCGCCGTCTGGAGTGACCGGTTGCAGGTCTACGATGACAAGGTCGAGTCGGCGAAGCAGCTCATGGAGCAGTTCCGCTTCGATCCGGCGCAGCTTTCCCGCACCACCCTCGTGGCCGAGGCCAGCGCGGCGATTCAACGCACGGCGATGCAGGGCGGCGTCATGCTGGGCCCGGTCCGCGAGACCGCCTCGCGGACCCCCGGGAAGGAACTGAGCGGCATCCAACTCGAGGCCACGGGCCCGCCACCCGCCCTCCTCGCGTTTCTCCAGAATCTGGGAACGCTCGGTTTTCCGCTGGTGCTCGAGAGCGTGCAGTTGACCCCCGGCCCGATGGGGCCCGCTCCGGTGAAGGCGAGCCTCACCCTGCTGATCCTCGACTTCGAGCAGTGGAAGCCGGGCGAAGGGAGGCCCAATGCTTGAACGCGCCGAACCCGTCCTGAAGGTGGCGTGCGTCGCGTTGGCCGCCTTGCTGGTGTTTCAAGGTGCCCGCGTGCTCGGCCGCCTCAACCCGCTCCCGCGCACCGCCGTGCCGGCCCCTCCCTCCTGGACCGCCCCCACGAATTCCCCCGCAGTGACCGGATCGCCCGGCCCGGGGAATCCCGCCCTGGCCGGTCCATCGGCGGCACCCGGACCGACCGGCCCCGGACGACGTCCGCCCGGCGTCCGACCCGGCCGGGGCCCGGGCAGGCCCGGGACCCCGTTGCCCCCCCTGGTGCAGGCCCGCGTGGATCGGGTGGTCCAGAGTGAGTTGATCGGCCAGGTCATGCGCCCCCCGCCCATGGCACTCCTCGGCATCGCCGGAAGCGACGTCTTCCTCCGAGCCCCGAACGGCCAGTCCGGACTCGTACGCGAAGGCGGAGAATTGGGCGGCGTCACCATCGTCTGCATCGGCACCAACCGCGTTCTCGTCAGGGAGGGCGATGAGGAGAAGGAACTCACCATTTTTGAGGGCATGGGCGGCGAGAGCCTCCTGCCGAAACCGAAGCAAGGAACCCCGTGAATCCCCCGAACGCATCCCCCCCCGGAGCACTGCTCGCGCCGCTCCTCGGCCTGTCCCTCGCCTGGCTCCTGGTCGCGTGCAGTAAAACCGAACCGCCGCCCGCCGCCAGTGGCGCGACGGCGGCCACCAACGCCCCCGCGGCGACCAACGCCGCACCAGCCGAGGGCGCGGCCACCAACCAAGCCGCCGTAGCTGCCGTAGCCGCCGCCACGACGAACGCGCCCGCCGGGGCCCCCGCGGGCGGCACCAACGCCCCGGACACCGTCGCCGCCGGGCCTCCCGGAGTGCCCGGGGGCCCGGGAGGCCCGGGAGGCCCGGGAGCACCCGGAACCCCCCCCGCCCCCGGTGAACCCATCCAGGTGGCGTTCCAGGGGGCGAACGTCGACATGATCGTGCAGTGGCTGGCGCAAACCACGGGCAAGACGGTGGTCAAGCACCCGAAGGTGCAATGCCAACTCACCATTGTCAGCTCGAAGAAGGTACCGCCGCGCGAGGCTCTCGACCTCGTCTACCGCGCGCTGGCCCTCGAGGGTTTCAACGTGGTGGAAACGCGGACTTCGATCTTCCTCGTTCCCGAGGGCCAGGACCTGAAGTTGAGCCCCGAAATCATGGGCGCGGCCAGCACCGACATCCCCGAGGGCCGGCAGCGCTTCATCAAGATGTTCCCGTTGACCCACCTGCCGCCGGCCGATGTCCGCGACAAGATCCGTGGGGTCCTTTCGGAGAAGGGAACCGCCGAGGTCGATGATCGCGCGAATGGTCTCATCGTTACCGACTTCAACGACAACCTCCGGTTGGTGGCCGAGTTGATCAAGGAACTCGACATCACCTCGATCGGGGATTCGGTGGTCGAGATCTTCCGACTGAAGCACGCCGAGGCCGAGGAGTTCGCCAGCCTCATCAGCCTGATCCTCAACGCCCAGTCGAGCGGCGCGGCCAGTGCCCCGGGTGCCTCGAGTCGCAGCGGCAGTTCAGGCGGGGGCGGCCCCCCCGGCATGCCCGGCATGCCCGGCATGCCCGGCATGCCCTCGATGCCCGGTGGGGGCGGCCCATCCCCTTCCGGTGGTGGAGCGAGCGTCGGCGGGGGCGGCGGTAGCCCGCTCCAAGTGAGGATCTGGCCGGACCGGAGCGCTAACCGCCTCATCGTCTCCACCCCCAAGTCCAAACTCGCCGAGGTCCGCAAGCTCGTGGAACTCCTCGACACCGACAAGCCGGGCGACGTGACCGTGCGCGTCCTGCCTCTGAAGCGGGTCCAGGCCGTCGATCTCGTGAAGGAGTTGCAGCCCCTGTATCAGAAAATGAACACCCGCGCGCCGAAGGAGGCCGTGGAGATCGCCGCCAACGAGCGGTCCAACTCTCTCATCGTCCTCTCCAGCGAGAGCAACTTCGAAAGGGTCAGCCAGTTCGTCGAATCCCTCGACACCGAGGAGGCCCAGGAAAGGATCATCCGCACGTTCGTCCTGAGGAACGCCGACGCCCAGGATGTGGCCAAGCAGTTGCAGGATCTGAACACCGACCAGGATTCCAGTGAGGCCCGATTCCGGGTCTTCTACTTCGGAGGCGGCGGCGGCGGTTCCTCGGGCCCGTCGAAGAAGATCAGCGTGGTGGCCGACCGCCGCCGGAACTCCGTGCTCGTCCAGGCGCCGCCGGCCCAGATGGACGGCATCGCCAAGATGGTCGAGGAGTTGGACGAACCGGTGGGGGAAGACAGCCTCGCCCCGCGGATCTTTCAGTTGAAGTACGTGAGCGCGGTGGACATCCAGGACGTGCTCGACGAGCTGTTCCTGAAGAAACAGCCCCAGCGGACCTACTGGTACGACGACAGTTTCGACTCCGGCAAAGCGGACCGCGACGTCGGCCGGCTCTACGGAAAGGTCCGCATCACCAGCGAGCCGTATTCCAACACCCTGATCGTCACGTCCAACTCGAAGGAGAACCTGCAGGCGGTGGAGGACATCCTGAAGCAGTTGGACGTACCGTCCACGGCTGGGGAGACGACCATGCGTGTGTCACTCCGTTTCGCCAAGGCGACCACGCTGGCGAACAGCCTCAACATCGTCTTCGCGAAGAACGGGTCGCCCCTGCTGCGCCCGAACCAGCCCCAGCAGCAACAGAACCCGGTCCAACCCCAGCAGCAGCCGCAGTCCTCCGGAGCGCCCGCGCAGAGCAGCTTCGAGTTGAACCTCGAAGCCCGCGAGGATGGCTACTACCCCTGGCTCGGTGGCCAGCCCGACAGCCCGCGCGGCACGGACGGTCGCACCGCGGCGCGGCAGGTCAGCGACCTCGTCGGCCGGGTGCGCGTGGTCCCTGACGAGCGGAGCAACGCACTTCTGGTCTCCGCCAACCTCCACCTGCTCCCCCAGATCCTGAAGCTCGTCGACGAGATGGATGCCCCCACGGCCC
>JBBQML010000019.1:0-17024 GCA_038328885.1 Verrucomicrobiota bacterium
AACGTCCACCGGATAGACCCCGATCCAGTCCTTGGGATTCCCGGGGCCGTTGGCGAAGGAGAAGGTGATGTCCTCGCCGGGGTAGTAGGCGTCGTGGTTGGCCACGGCACTGGGGTCGGCCGCGTGGGCTGCGAGGGCAGCCAAGGCCACGGCGACGCCGAGGGATGCACTCGGGAAACGCCAGCGCGAGGCAGGGGAACCGGGACGGACAATGTGCGTGCTCATGGTCGAGTTGGGTTGGGTCTAAATTGGGTTGGATCGGCTTCGCTGCGAGGAAGGTGGGGGGAAGGCGTCAGGGGACGCAGAGGACGGGAGTGACACCGTCCGGGCCGGGCCGCGCCCAACTGCCCAGGACGGCCTCCGCCTCGGGGGAGGAGACGGGAACCCAATCAGCATCCTCGAGCCGGCGCACGAAGCGGTGGTTCTGGGTCTCCAGTCGCCCCATCTCGAGAGCCGTTCCGGATTCCTGCGCGGCCAGCATGCGCTGCCGGAGTTCGGGCGTGAACTTCTCCAGGTAAGCTACCTGCCGGGAGTTGCGATCATCGGCCCGCCCCGTCGTGGAGATCACCACCGCACGGAAAGCGTCCTCCTCGGGGCCATCGACCCCTCGGATCGGTGGTGGCGCGTTGCGGTCGGCGGTGAAGAGGCGCCGGGCGCTCACATCATAGAAGAAACCGAGCTCCCCGGGTTCGCCGCGACGATTCCACTGCCGGACCACCATCCAACCGGCGACGACCATCAAGGTCGCGACGGCGATGCCTTGCAGGGTGGGACGTCGGCTGACGGGATGCGGTGGCACGAAGAGGGGCAGGTGCGGGGAGGGAGATCAGTGGGGATCCGCCTTGGCGGACCACCAGCAGGCGTTGGTGTCGCAGGGGATCCGCGCCGGATCGAGCAGGGAGGCACTGCCATCGCCGCGGGCGTAATTCGAGCGGCGACCGTGTCGGACCGCGCCCTTGTCCCCCTGGGCCAGCCGATTGAAGCCCTGGCTGTTGGCGCTGCCGACCTCCTTCCAGATCCACCAGCGATCCTGGGGCCAGACCCCGAACACGTCGCTGTGCCCATCCCCGAAGAGGAGCAGTTGGGATGGGGCCTCGATCATGGGAGTGCGGCAGAGGTTGTTCTCGAAATTGGCGGGACGGCCGAAGGGAGGCTGGGCGCCACCGAGGGTCCAGTGGACGTTCACGGCGCCCAGGCCGCTCGGGATGTCGATCTCCCCCGGCAGGAACTGGCCGAGAACCCACAGGCTGGGAGGGCGCTTTGGATTCGGCCGCGCGCTGGCGTAGACCTCCGCCTTTTCGGCGGGGCAATCGTAGATGCGGGCGGTCCGGCCCACGTAGGCATAGAGGTGGGCGCGCCAGCTCGATTCTCCGCCACCCTGCGGCAGCAAGGCCTGGATCGGGGGCATCCATTCCTCGAAATCCCCGGTGTAGGTGTGGGTTGCCAGCGCGAGTTGCTTGAGGTTGTTCAGGCAACTGATCTGCAAGGCCCGGGACTTCGCACTGCTCAGGGCCGGGAGCAACATGGACGCCAGGATGGCGATGATCGCGATCACCACCAGCAGCTCGATCAAAGTGAAGCCGCGCGGTCGGGCAGGCAGCCTGGGCGGTTTGCTGTTCAAACGCCTATCTTCTGTCCCGGTCCGCAGGGGGGCGTCAATCCCGCAGGCCGTCGAGACCCAGTTGTCACGATGGATCCAGCCGGCGGATTGCCGGAGGTGGCTACGGAGCCGCGGGGGCACCGCCGGGGTTGCCCGAGCGCTGGGTGTGCCGGATGTCGCGCGCCTCGAAGAGGTACACCACCTCCTCGGCGATGTTCTTCGCATGATCGCCGATCCGCTCCAGTCGCTTCGAGACCGTCATCAGGTTGAGGCAACGCGTGATGTTGGCCGGGTTCTCCGTGAGCAACGCGGTGAGTTCGCGGTGCGCCTGTTTGTTGAGCTGATCGACCTCCTTGTCCCGCGGGATCACCGCGCGCGCGCGCTCGGCATCCCCCGACACGAACGCCTCGATCGCCGCTCCCAGCATGTCCAGAACCATCTGGGCCATGCGGGGGATGTCGACGCAGGGCCTGAGCTGGGCTTCCCTGTTGAGCTCCCGGGCGCGACGGGCGATGGCCGTGGCCTCGTCGCCGACGCGCTCCAGATCGTGCCCCAGCTTGGTGGCGATCATGATCAGGCGGAGATCCCGGGCGAGCGGAGCGCGGAGCAGGAGTTGGATCGCCAGTTCGTCGATCTCTACCTCGAAGCGGTCCAGGACACTGTCGTCACGCTCCACGCGGTCGGCCAGCACGTCGTCCCGCTCGGTGAGCGCCTTCATCGCGGTGCGGACGGCCTCGGCGGCATGGCTGGCCATGGTGAGCACGCGCTCGCGCAGGCCGCCGATGTCGTTCTCGAAGTGGGTCATGGACGGGGGTAATCGGGGCGGTCATCAACCGAATCGGCCGGTGACATACTCCTCGGTCTGGCGGGCGGTCGGATTGGAGAACAGGCGGCGGGTGGTGTCGTACTCGACCAACTCGCCAAGACAGAAGAAGGCGGTGTAATCGGAGATGCGGACGGCCTGCTGCATGTTGTGGGTGACCACGACAATGGTGTAGTGGCGGCGGAGATCGAGGATCAACTCCTCGATGCGCGCCGTGGCGATCGGATCGAGGGCGCTGGCGGGTTCGTCCATCAGGAGGACCTCGGGTTGGACCGCCAGGGCACGGGCGATGCAAAGCCGCTGCTGCTGGCCGCCCGACAGGCGCAGGGCATTCTCCTGGAGGCGGTCCTTCACCTCGTCCCACAGGGCCGCGGAGCGGAGGCTCTGTTCGACGGCCTCGGCGAGGGGGGCGCGTTGGCGGACGCCGGCCAGTCGGAGACCATACGCGACGTTGTCGAACACCGACTTGGGGAAGGGGTTGGACTTCTGGAAGACCATGCCGACCCGCCGGCGGAGTTCGATGACATCGACCTCGGGATGATGGATGTCGGTGCCCGCGAACTCCAGGGTGCCCTCGGTGCGGGCGCCATCAATGAGCTCGTTCATCCGGTTGAAGCAGCGGAGGAACGTGGACTTGCCACAGCCGGAAGGTCCGATGAACGCGGTGACCACACAGGGGCGGATCTCGAGGCTGGCTCGGCGGAGGATGGGCTTGGCCCCGTACCAGACCGAAACCCCGCGGGCGGCGAGCACGGGCGGGGGTGCCGGCGGGGTGCCGGCGACAACCGCCAAGGGTGCGGGCTCGTTCATGGTGGTCTCAGGCGCGGGCCGCCGCCAGGGCTCGCTGAACCCGGGCGCGAATCAACATGCCGATCCCGTTCAGCGCAAGGGTCAGGGTGAGCAGGGTCAGGATGGTGACGAAGAGGATCGGGCGGGTGGCGTCAGGGTTGGGGGTTTGCGTGGCGAGCACGAAGGCCTGGTAGCCGAGGTCCATGAACTGGTCATTCAGGGAGCGGGGAAGCCGCGCCATGTAATAAGCGGCGCCGGTGAACAGGATCGGGGCAACCTCCCCGGCGGCCCGCGAGATCGCCAGGATACCCCCGGTGAGGATGCCGGGAAGCGCCTCCGGGAGCACGACCCGCACCACCGTTTGCAGCCGCGTGGCCCCCAGGGCCAGACTGGCTTCGCGAAGTCCGGCGGGAATCGCCCGCAACGCCTCGTCCGTGGCGACGATGACCACCGGCAGCGTCATGACCGCGAGCGTCGCGGCGGCCCAGAGCAGGCAGGGCCGTCCCCACGCGGGCTCACCCCCGCCACGGGTGCCGAGTTCGTCGTAGGCTGAGCCCAGGAACCCCACGAAGAAACCGAGCCCGAACAGCCCGAACACGATCGACGGCACCCCGGCCAGGTTGTTGACCGCAGAGCGGATCAGGCGGCTGAACCGTGAACGGTCGCCGGCGTACTCATGGAGGTAGACCGCGGTGAGCACTCCGGCCGGCATGACCAGGCAGGTCATCAGCATCACGCGTGCGACCGTGCCGACCAGCAACGGCAACAGGCCGGCGGAGCCGGGATCAAACGCGTCCGCTTCGCTCGGGATAGTGAACAGGCGCCAGGAGAGGGCGGAACGGCTGCCCCAGGCGATGTACGCGAGGATCACGAACAACAGGAGGAGCAGGCAGCCGGTGACGAGAGCTGTGAGGCCGGTCCCCAGCAGGGATCTCAGCCGGGCCCCTTGGGTCGCCGGGAGGACCGTGAGCCAGGCTGGCCGGCCAGGGGTGGGGGTGGCGGGCAGGCGCCCTCGTTGAACCGGGCTCACGGGCGGGCCTCCAGACGCTGTCGGAATCGGTGGATCACGGCGTCGGCCAGCAGGTTCGAGGCGAAGGTGATGACGAAGAGGATCAGTCCGATCAGAAAGAGCATCCGGTAGTGGTGCCCCCCGAACACCGCCTCCGCCATCTCGGCCGCGATCGTCGCGGTGGCCGTGCGGGCGGGATCGAAGATGTTCAGGGACAGCAGCGCGGCGTTCCCGCTGGCCATGAGGACGATCATGGTCTCGCCCATGGCGCGTCCGAAACCCAGCAGGACCGCAGCGCAGAGGCCGGGAAAGGCCGAGGGCACGACCACCCGCAGTGCCGCCTGCCAGGGGGTGCTCCCCAGCGCCAGCGCGGCGTGCGTGTAGGTCCGGGGCACCGCGGACAGGGCGTCCTCGGCCACGGAGAACACCACGGGAATCAGGGCGAGGCCGAGGGCGAGGCCGGCCACCAGGGCGTTCAGGCGCGACACCGGCAGGCCCAGGAATCCGGCGACGGCCCGGGAGGGTTGCTCCAGCAGGGTTGCCAGGATCGCCAAGGCAAGGAACCCGACGACCACGGACGGCAGGCTGGCGAGGAGTTCGATGGCCGGCTTGATCCACTCCCGCCAGCGGGGTCGGGCGAACTGGGACACGTACAGCGCGGCCGCGAGCGCCAGTGGCACGCCCACGGCGAGGCTGATAAGCGTGATCTTGAGGCTGCCCGCCAGGAGCGGCACCAGGTTGTACTTACGGATCAGCGAGACGGGCTGCCAGATGTAGGAGGGGCGCTCGTAACCCGTCCAGGCGTGGGGCCGGAGGAGGTAGGACCAGGCCACGGTGTTTGCCCGGGCATCCGGGTCCGTCCGCACGCGCACGGGAAGGTTGGTCTGCGCTTCCACCCGGAGCGCGGCCAACTCCCGGAGGGCGGATCCGTCGAGCTGGGCGAGTTCGCGCGGCGTCAACCCGAGGTAGGCTCGGAGTTGCGCCGGGGGGAGGCGGAGCGCGGTCTCGACCGGCAGATAGTCCCGGACGAGGGCGGCATCGGTCTGGCCGGCGAGGATCGGCCAGGCTTCGCGGCCCACGAACAGGAAGATCAGCGCCAGCATCATCAAGGCCGTGAGCGACACCACCCGCAGTCCGAACTCGGCCAGCCGGGTGAAGGGCCGACGCCGGCCGCGGAGGAGCCCCCGCCGGTCCGCAGACGCCCGGGGGGAGGACGATTCCGAAGCCCTCATGGGGATGGCGGGCGTTGGGGTGGGAGAGGAAAGAAGCCCACCTCTTCCACGATGGACTGGCCGGCCTCGCTCATAACCCACCGCGTGAACTCCCGGACGGCCCCCACGTCACGGCCGGGGTCCACGTAGAGCTGCAGCCGCCGACTGATCGGGTATCGCCCCTCCACCACTTCGTTCCGAGCCGCGAAGACCGGCGGATCGTCAGGCCGCGCGCGGACGGGAAGCTGGCGGGCCCCCTCGGCGAGTGCCACCCCGCCATAGCCGATGCCCCGGGTATCGCGGGCCACGGCGGCCACCACCGCCGCCGTCCCGGGCAGGGTCTGCGTCTGCGGCGCGAAATCCTGTCCGCCCAGCACGTGCTCCTTGAAGAACTCATACGTGCCCGAGCTGTTCTCCCGGCTGTAGAGAACGACCGGGGCGTCGGGCCCCCCGAGACCCCGCCAGTTGCGGAGCCGCCCGCCGAACAGGCGGGAGAGGTCGTCGAGGGAGATCTCCTTCAACGGCAGGCTCTCGTTGACGAAAATGACGAGCGCGTCGAGGGCGACATCGTGCCGGACGGGTCTCCGGCGGAAGGTCTTGATCGCGGCCTCCAGCTCATCCGTCCGGATCGGACGGGAGGCCATGCAGATGTCCGTGGTCCGGTTGATCAGGGCGGCCATGCCGGTGCCGGTGCCGCCCCCCGTGATCTGGAGGCTCACGTCCGGGTGCGAACGCGAGTAGGCCTGGGCCCAGCGCTTCATCAGCAGCACCATCGTGTCCGATCCCTTCACGGTGATGTCCGTGCGGGCGAGCGCCGACCCGGGGGCGAGGATCGCGGTCAGCAGTAGCGACACCCGCAGCGACACCCGCAGGGCCGGCACCGCCGCCCGGAGCGCCCGCAGCGTGAACCGGACCGCCGCGGCGCCAACGGCCGGGCGCCGGGCCCGGGGCGGAAGGACGGGGGCCTCAACCATACCGACCTTCGATGTAATCGGCGGTGCGCGGGTCCTGCGGGGCGAGGAACATGTCCTGGGTGCGTGCGCGCTCGACCAGTTCGCCCATCAACATGAAGAGGCACTCCTGACTGACCCGGCCGGCCTGGGCCATGTTGTGGGTCACGATCAGGAAGGTGTAGCGCCCGGCGAGCTCGAGCATCAGTTCCTCGATGGCCTGGGTGCCCGCGACGTCGAGCGCCGAGCAGGGCTCGTCGAGGAGGATGACACTCGGCTTGAGCGGCAGGAGCCGGGCGATGCACAGCTTCTGCTGCTGCTCCAACTGGAGCCCGGTGGCGCGGTCGCCCAGCCGATCCTTCAGGTCTTCCCACAGCCCGACATCGCGCAGCGCGGACTCGACGGTGGCGTCGGTTTCGGATCGGGGCATCGACCCTCCGGGGTGGTGGATCCGGAGGCCGAACACCACGTTCTCGTACACTGAGATCGGCAGCGGATTGGGGCGCTGGAACACCATGCCGACCGATTTGCGGAGCTCGACGAGCGAGACGTCGGGATCGTAGATGTTCTTGCCCAGGATTCGGATCTCCCCCTGGGTGGTGACGTTGCCGTAGCGCTCGTTGATCCGGTTGAAGCAGCGGAGGAGGGTGGTCTTGCCGCAACCGGAGGGGCCGATCAGCCCGGTGATGAGCCCGTGGCGGATCCGGACCGAGACCTCCTTCAGGGCCTGGAACTTGCCGTACCAGAGGCTGAGTCCGCGGGTCTCGATGCTGTGGGTTTGAACCGGATCGCTCATCCAAAGATCCCTTGCACGTACTCGATCGTCTTCCGGTTGGCCGCCCGGTCGGAAAACAGAACTTCCGAGCGATCGATTTCGATGACCTCGCCGCCCCACAGGAACATGGTCCGGTCGGCGAGCCGCCGGGCCTGCTGCACCAGGTTCGTCACCAGCACGATCGTCATGCTGGACTTCAACTCCCGGAGCACATCCTCGATCCGCATCGTGGTCACCGGGTCGATGGCGATGGAGAACTCGTCGAGGCAGAGGATCTCCGGGTCGTGGGAGAGCGCCCGGGCGATCGTGAGCCGTTGCTGCTGGCCTCCGGAAAGGCGCGTGCCCAGCAGGTCCAGACGGTCCTTGACCTCATCCCACAGAGCCGCCTGCCGGAGACAGCGCTCGACCCGGGCGTCGAGGTCGGCCTTCGCCCGGAGGCCGGCGCGGCGGGGGGCGAAGGCGACGTTGTCATAGATCGACATCGGCAGCCCGACGGGCAGCGGGGCGACCATGCCGATGCGGCGGCGCAGTGCGTAGACGTTGCGCACCTGCTGGATGTCCTCGCCGGCGACCGTCACCTCGCCGCTGACGTGGGTGTTGGCGGTGAACTCCAGGGTGCGGTTGAGCACCTTCAAGAGGGTGCTCTTGCCGGACTGGGCGGGACCAATGATCCCGAAAATCTCATGGCGCTGGACGTGGAACGAGATGCCGTTGAGAGCCGAGCGGTGGCCATAGGAGACCCGCAGGTTGCGGACCTCGATAAGGGGTTTGGAAGCGTCGGGCATGCAGCGCGCGGGTCACCACCGTTTCCGTGCCCGCAGCCAGGTGCGGACGACGATGGAGGTGGCATTGACGAGCAGGACGGTGGCGAGGAGCACGACGGCGGTGGCGTACGGCAGCGCGTCGGGCAGGTCGGGGACCTGGGTGGAAACCGTGAACAGATGCATGGAGAGCGCCATGCACTGGTCCATGAGGCCGTAGGCGAACAGATCCCCGGGGGCGACGGCCTTGTAGAAGACCGCTCCGGTGAACATCACCGGGGCGGTCTCGCCGGCGGCCCGCGAGACCTGGAGGATCACGCCGGTGAGGATGCCGCTGAAGGAGTTCGGCAGGACCACGTGCCGGATCGTCTGCCAGCGGGTGGCGCCGACATTCCAGCAGGCCTCGCGGAAGGACTGGGGGACCGCGGACAAGGCCTCCTTGGTACTGGCGATGATGACCGGCAGGGTCATGATCGCGAGGGTCAGGGACGCGGCCAGGATCGACCGGCCCATCCCGGCGAAGAGCACGAAGGCACCCAGGCCAAAGAGCGCGTGCACGATGCTGGGGACGCCGGCGAGGTTCACCACGGCGAGGTTGATCACCCGGGTGAGCCAGCTCTCGCGGGCGTATTCGTTGAGATAGACGGCCGCGAGCACGCCGATCGGCGTGGCGACCGCCAGCGAGACGAGCACGAGGTAGACCGTGCCCAGCAACGCCGGCCAGATCCCGCCGGCCCGCATGCCGCGGCGCGGGCTTTCGATCAGGAAATCGAGCGTCAGCAGGGGCGCGGCCTGGACCAGGAGGTAACCGAGGATCAGCACCAGCGGCAGGATCATCGCGCAGGTCATCGTGCCCAGGACCACCTGGGCCAGGCGCTCCTGGGTCCGCCGCCGTGTGGAGGCCGGGGTGGCGCGGAAGTTGTGGTCCCCGAAGCGATCCGTGTTCATGACCTCTGCCGGATGCCGCGGACGATCAAGTCCGCGGTGAGGTTGATCGAAAAGGTGATGACGAACAGGAGGATACCGATCACGAACAGCACCTGGTAGTGGTCGGAGTGGACCGGGGTCTCGCCCAACTCGGCGGCGATGGTGGCAGTGAGCGTGCGGACGGAGTCGAGCGGGGAGGTCGGGATCTGGACGGCGTGGCCGGTGGCCATCAGGACGGCCATGGTTTCGCCCACCGCGCGACCGATCCCGAGGAGCACGGCGGCGAGCAGGCCCTGGCGGGCGGCCGGGAACAGGACCCGGCGGACGATCTGCCAGCGGGTGGCGCCCAGGGCGACCGCCGCCTCGCGGTAGGCGTCCGGCACCGCTTTCAGCGCATCCTCCCCGATCGAGACGATGATCGGGACGCTCATCAGGGCGAGGATGATGCCGCCGTTGAGGACCGTGAGGCCGATGGGTGCGTTGAAGACGGCGATGATCACCTGGTTCATCACCGTGAGGCCGATGAAACCCCAGACCACGGAGGGGATGGCGGCCAGGAGCTCGATGATGATCTTGAGGGTCTCCCGCAGGCGGGGAGGGCAGAACTCGGAGATGAACACCGCCGCCCCGAGCCCGAGCGGGACGGCGATGAGCATGGCGAGGGCGGTGACGCTGGCGGTGCCGGCGATGAGGGCGAGTGCTCCGTAGCGGACGTGGGTCTGCGAGGAGGGGTACCACTCGATGCTGCCGAAGAACTCCCCGGGTTTGAAACCGTCGAAGAGGAACCCGGCTCCTTCGCGAAAGACGAAGAAGAAGATCCCGAAAACGAAGAGGATCGCGCTGATCCCACAGATGCGAATCCCCAATTCGATGAGGCGTTCGAGTAGCGTCTCCCAGTGGGGGCGCGGATGCATGGCTCGGAGGCTAGAGGACTTCCCGTTGCTGCTCGGGGGTGAGGGGGACGTAACCCGACTCCAGGACCAGTCGCTGTCCTTCCGCCCCGTGGGCCCATTCCATGAAGGCGCGCACATGGGCCGCGGGTTCGCCAGCGGTGTACATGTACAGCGGACGGCTGATGGGGTAGGTGGCGTCTTGGGTGGTCTCGATGGACGGGGGGTAGGCGGTGTCCCCGGCCTTGCGGGCCACGCGCAGCACCTTCACGTGGTCGTTGGCGTACCCCATGCCGCTGTACCCGATGGCGCAGGGCGTGCGGGAGATCAGTTCCACCACGTCCTTGGAACCGTGCAGGTCCAGTGACCCCAGCTTGAAATCCGCACCTTTGCCGAGTACGGCCTCCCGGAAATAGTGATAGGTGCCGGAGTTCGACTGGCGGCTCACCCGGATAATCCGGTCGCGCTGGCAGGCCGGGTGCCGGATGCCGAGATCGGTCCATTGTGCGAAGCGTCCATGCTCGCGGTAAATCTCGCCGATCTGTTCCAGGGTGATCTCCTCCAGGGGGTTGCTCCGGTGGACGAAGACCGCGAGGGCGTCGTAGCCGAGGATGTGCTGCTGGGGTTCCTTGCCGGTGGATTGCAGCGCCTGTTCCCGCTCCCTGGGCTCGATCTTCCGGCTCGAGTTCGCGATATCCACGGTCCCGTTGATGAGGGCGGCGATGCCGGTGCCCGAGCCGCCCCCGGAGACTTCCACGGAAATCGAGGGTTCGATGCGCGCATATTCCTCCGCCCAGGCCTGGGCGAGGTTGACCATGGTGTCCGAGCCGGCGTTCTGGATCACCGATTTCGCCTTGCCGCCATCCCCCGAGCCCGCGGCCCCGCGGCGGCGTCCGCAGCCGAGACTCGCCGGGAGCGCGGTCCCGGCCACGGCCGCCAGAGACACGCCGAGCCAGGCCCGGCGGGATCGGGCGGGCGGAGGGGTGGTGCGTGGAGTGGGGTCCATGGGCGAACTGGCCGTCGGGAACGTCGAGGGTCAATCGCGGCGGACCGCCTCAAGGAGGGGTCCCAGCCGTTGCTCCAACGTGCGCCACGCGGTTTCCAAACCCGCCGCCGCCGCCGCCGGATCCGGCAGCGTCGTCGGGTCCACCATCGGCCAGTGGAGGCAGAGTGTCCGCGAACTCGTCATCGGGAACACGATCCTGGCGCCCTCGGTGAGGCCGATGATCAGGTGGTGTTCGTCCGGCGAGGGGACCTGGCCCAGCGAATGCGAGGCGAGGATGGGGGGTTCGATCCCCTCCCGCTGGAGCAGGGCGCGCACCCGCGGATCGGGCGGGCCCGGACGGAGGCCGGCACTGTGGATCGCGAAGTCCTCTCCCGCCTGGCGGCGGGCGATCGCGGCCGCCAGGTGCCCCAGGGAGGATTGGGTCTCATCCACGAACAGCAGGCTGAAGTCCCGGGCATGCGAATGCCGCACGGGGTGCCCCGTGGCCAGAAAGATGACCTCCTCGCACAGGTGCTTGGCCAGGTCGGTGATCCTCTCCAGCCGGCGGGCGATGGTCAGGAGGACCGTCAGTGCATGAACCCCGAGCTGCCCTTCCTGCTGCTGGGCGATCAGTTCCTTGCTGACCCGGTCCCGGAGTTGGTCGGCGGCGTCCTCCAAGGGGATCGTCGCCCGCGCCAGCGCCTCGTCCTCGCCACGGTCTGCCCGAAGCGCCTTGTCCAGCATCTCCAGGGCGGTCGCCAACTGCTCGGTGTAATCCGGCAGTTCAGGGCGGGGATCCAGCCCGGCGATCGTCATCGTCTGCCGGGCGATGCTCTCGGCGCAGTCCCCGACCCGCTCCAGTTCCCGCAGGATCCGGAGCGAGGCGTGGACGAACCGGAGCGTCCGCCCCACCGGCTGGTGCCGGACCAGGAGCTCGAGACCGAGGCGCTCGCCCTCGGCCTCGAGTTGGTCGATCAGGCGATCCCGCAGGATGACGGCTTCGGCCTCCGTGGTATTCCCGCTCAGGAGCGCGTCGCGCGCCCGCGTCACCGCCCGGGTGGCCTTCAGCCCCATCTCGCACACGCGGGCGCGCAACTGGTCGACGTCCTGTTGGAGGTGAAGCTCGAGATGCGGGGTGCTGGTAGCCATCAGTGGGGAGGGGTCGGGGCGACCCGGTCGGTTCGGTCCGATCAGCATCTGGTGATCGGCGTTGGGATGACAACTCTGTTCCACGGTGGCTCCTCGTCCCCCGGGGCGGGTTCGGACAAACCCCGGTCAGGAGGATACGTGTCCCCACCATGGGCACTGACCCGCACGAGTGGGTTGCGGTTGAGTGACGGTTGCGTGACGACTCGGGAGGGGTTCCGGCATCCGCCCGGCGGGCTTTGTCACGGGATCGTCACCGAACAGTCGCCGGGACGGAACGGAGCGCCCGGCATGTTAGAGCCCATGTGGTCACCGGGCTCTCTTCGCGGGGTGGTGGGGTGGGTTCTCTGGGGGGTGATCGTCTCCGTGCCGAACACGAACGCGCCCGCCGCGGAGAGCCCGCTTGAAGCCACGCGCGCCGGGGTGGCGCAGTGGGTGCAGACGCGGCAGCTGATTTCCAGCACCCGTTCGGATTGGGAGCGAGACAAGGAGGCCCTGACCCAGACCAAGGCGCTGTATGAGCGTGAGCTGGCCTCGATCGAGGAGCGGTTCTCCCGGCTTTCCACGAACGTGACCCAGGTGGACCGGGACCTGACGCAGGCACGCGTGGAGACCGAGGCGGCGGAGGCGGCCCTGGCACGGGCGAAGGAACTCGCGGGCGCCCTGGAGTCCCGGCTCAACGCCTTGCTCCCCCAGTTGCCGCCTCCCTTGCGGCAGCAGGCGGATCCCCTTCTCAAACGCCTCCCCAAGAACGCCGACAGCGCCGAGAAGGCGAGCGCTGCCGAGCGTCTCCAGACGGTGGTCGGTCTGCTGAACGAGATCGACAAGTTCAACGGCTCCGTGGCCGTGGTAAGCGAAGTCCAGAAGACCGCGGACGGAGCGGAGGTGCAGGTCGACACGGTGTACCTCGGTCTCGCCCAGGCTTGGTTCGTGGACCGCGAGGCCACGATCGCCGGCGTCGGGGTGCCCGGGGCGCGAGGGTGGGAGTGGGAGTCGCGGCCGGAGTTGGCCCCGGCCATCCGCCTGGCCATCGCCGCCTATCGCGAAGCGGAGACGCCGCAGTTTGTCCTCCTGCCGTTTACCCTGCGTTGACTGCCCGACCCTGCGGACCTGCCTCCACTGGCCCCCTCGACGTCACACCGAGCCCGCCCTCCGCCCGCATGACTTTCCTGCCTGACCTGACGCTTGGACCGCGGCTCCCGCAGCGCCGTCGGTTCCCGCTCCTCGTGGTGTTGCTGCTGATCGGATGGGCCGCCGGCCTGGCCTGGGCCGAGGACACGCTGGCCAACCTGCAGGCGGGGGCGCGCACCGACCTGGAGCAGGCCCTGGCCGGGCTGAGCGCCGCGCGCCAGGAGGTCGAGGCGGAGCGGTTGCCGTTGGCCCGGGAAGTGAATGTGCTCGAGCAGCGGGTGCTGGATCGCCGCCGGGAACTGGAGCGCGCGGAACGGGCGAACGAGAACACCCTGGTGGTGCTGAACGCGGAGAAGTCCGCCGCCAGGGCCCGCGGCGAGGAGGTCAAGTTCATCGAGGCACTGTTCGGCGAGTATCTGCGGGTGTTCGAAACCCGCATCCACATCGCGGAAAGCGAACACCTGGCCGGCGAGATCTCGGCCGCGAAGGACGCCGGGGCGGCGGTGGGCCAGGAATCGAGGACGAAGCTCGAACGCCAGGCCGTGTTGCTGGACGTCTCGTTGGCGCGGATCACGGAGGTCCTCGGCGGCACCAGGTTCGAGGGCACGGGCCTGTCGCCCTCCGGCCGGCTCGAGCCCGGAACGTTCCTCATCGCTGGCCCTGCCGGCTTCTTCGCGAGCAGCAGCAGCGACGCCGTCGGGCTCGCTGAACTCCAGCTCGGCGCTCCCGGACCCACGGTCGTTGCCCTTCCCAAGGAGTACGGCGCCGCCATCCGCGCCTTCATCGCCACCGGCCAAGGCACGCTGCCGATCGACCTCACGGGCGGCAACGCCCTCAAGCTCGGTCAGACCCAGGACACGATTCTTCGTCACATCCTGAAGGGCGGGCCGGTCATGGTGCCAATCCTCCTGCTCGCGCTTTTCGCACTCACCATTTTCGCCGGCAAGTGGCTCCAGATCGGCCGCGTCCGGGTGGCCACCCCGGCTTCCCTGCAGGCGGTGCTCTCTTCGGTCAACGCCGGGGACCGCCCCGGCGCCGCAGACCATGCCCGAAAGATCTCCGGACCCATCGCCACCATGCTGGTGCGGGCGCTGGAGCACGTCGACGAACCCAAGGAGTACATCGAGGAGGTGATGTACGAGGAGATGCTCCAGACGAAGCCGCGGCTGGAGCAATGGTTGCCGTTCCTTGCGTTGTCAGCGGCAGCGGCGCCGTTGCTCGGGCTGCTCGGCACCGTCACCGGCATGATCAATACCTTCAACATGATCACGGTCTTCGGAACCGGCGACCCGAAGACCCTCGCCGGTGGCATCTCCGAGGCGCTGATCACCACCGAGTACGGCCTGATCGTGGCCATCCCCTCCCTGCTGCTCCACTCCGTGCTCTCCCGTCGGGTGAAGGGCGTCCTCGGCAGCATGGAGCAGACCACCGTGGCCTTCATCAATGGACTCGAGGTGAGTCCCCAACCCAAGGATTCCCATGTTCCCGTCCTCCCTTGAACGCATTCTGACCATCTGGCACGCAGGCGGCTGGGTGATGTTCCCGTTGCTGGCGATCTGCCTCCTGATGTTCCTGGTCGCGCTGCGGCTGTGGGGCCGCGTGCGAAGTCGCGGTTTTCGCGGCCTGACCGACTCCGTATGGAGCGCCTGGGTGCGCGAGCCCGCCCGGGGGCAGGGGCCGGTCGGGGAGATTATCCGTTACACCCAGGATGACGTGCGGTGCGTCGACGACATCAACCGGCGTTTCGCGGAGGTGACGGTGGCGGAGCTCGGTCCGATTGATCGCCAGCTCGTCCTGCTGGGGAGCCTGGTTGCGGCGGCGCCGTTGGTGGGCCTGCTGGGCACGGTGTTCGGCATGCTCGTGACCTTCCAGGCGTTGGCCGCTGGCGGTGGCGGCGGCCAGGTCACCGAGGCGATGGCCGCGGGAATCTCGCAGGCGCTCTTCCCGCCCGAGGTTGGGCTCTGCATCTCCCTCCCCGGTCTCATCGTGGCACAGGGCATCCGCCGTCGCCGGCAGGAGTTCGAAGCGTTCCTCGCCCGTGTCGAGAGCGTCACCATCCGCGCCTACAAGACGGGCGAGCTCGGGCTCGGCAAGCGCCGCAGCCTCGCCCAGGCGGACGCCACGCCGGCAGAGCGAAGGCCAGCCCAGGCGCGCGTCAGAGCCGCGGCAGTCCACGCGGGCGCGGGAGTGCCCATCGGCGAAGGCTCCGGCGGGGTGCCTCAGCCAGCCTGAAATGAAATATCGGCGCTCCATCACCGACACCGAGGAGATCAGCGACATCAATGTTTCGCCGCTGATCGACATGGTGTTCATCCTGCTCATCTTCTTCATCGTCACCACCACCTTCGTGGAGGAAACCGGGGTGGACGTCGACAAGCCGCAGGCGGCTTCGGCGGTGCAACTCGACAAGAACAGCATCCTGCTGGCGGTGACCAAAACCGGGCAGGTGGTTTATGGCGGCCGCGAAATCGGCATCGGCGGGGTGCGACCCCTGGTGAAGCGGCTGACCGACAAGGAAAAGCTCCCGGTGATCGTCCAGGTGGATCAGAACGCGACCGCCGGCCTGCTGACGCGGGTAGTGGACGAGGCGCTCCTCGGGGGGGCGAAGAACGTGAGTCTGGCTGCGGAATCGGGCGGCTGAGGGCCCCCGGGCCCTCCCGCTCCCCTCCGCCCGAGGATCCAGGCCGCATGCGCAAGGTCTATTCCCCACCGCCGGAACGTCCCGGCTTCCTTCGGGAGGCGCTGCTCGCCGGGTTGCTGTCCCTGGGCGTCTTCCTGGTCCTGCCGCTGACCCAGATGGTTTCGAGCGGTGTCCGCAGGGACCTGACCCTGATGAAGGTGGACGCCGCGCAGATCCAGACCCCCGAGGTCGAGGCGCCCGAGCCGCCGCCACCGGCCGAGGAGCAGCCGGAGGAGCCACCGCCGCCCCAACTCACCGACGCGCCCCCTCCGATCAACCTGAACGTCAGCCTCGAGGTCGCCACCGGTGACGGGGGCGCCTTCGGGGCCGGTTTCGGTGGGTTCGGGACGGGGGACACGGAGACAGCGCTGGACACCTTTGACGTGGGCGACCTCGAACGACGGCCCGAGGCGGTGGTGCAGGTGGCGCCAGCCTACCCGGCGGAACTGCGCAAGGCCCGGATCGAGGGAACAGTGACCCTGGTTTTTGTGCTGAGCGAGGAGGGTCGTGTGGACGACGCCCGGGTGGAGAACTCCTCCCGCCCCGAGTTCGAGAAGCCGGCCCTCGACGCGATCCGGAAATGGCGGTTCAAGCCGGGGATGAAGGACGGGCAGGCGGTCAAGGCGTTCATGCGCCTGCCCCTCCGTTTCCGGCTCTCCGCCTCCTGAGCGCGCGCTCCCCGCACCCGCACCCCATCCCCCGTCCCCCATCGCCCATGACCAGACTTCTGCTCCCTGCCGCCGCCTTCCTCGCGACCCTCCTCGCCCTCACCGCCTCCGGTGCGGAATCCTCCCGATCCCGGCGGGATCGGGAGGGGAAGACCGCGGCGGCAATCCCGGCCACCCCGCTGGCGGACGCACCGCCGCTGGCGTTCGCGCCCCTGGCCGCGGGGCACCCGCTGGCCGCGATTTGGAACGACCCCGAGTTCGCCCGCCGGCTGGTCGGCAGCTACGGCTTCCTGTCGGACGTCGAACCGCGGATGTCGGCGGAGGAGCAACTGATCTACCGCGAGAAGATCATTCCCCTCCTCCGCGACAACCCCGCCGGGGCAGTGACGGAACTCAGGAGTGCGGTCCAGCCTTCCTCGTCGGCGGTGTTCGATTTCACTTTGGCGACGGTTTACTTCCAGTCCGAGGACTTCACCAACGCGGTGCGGTTCTACGAGCAGGCGCTGGCGAAGTTCCCCGACTACCTCCGGGCGCAGCGGAACCTCGCGTTCGCGCTGGTCCGCGACGGCAAGTACGAGGAAGCGGTCAGGCCGCTGACGCGGACCCTGGCTCTCGGCGGGACGGACGGCCGGGTCTTCGGCTTGCTCGGCTTCGCCCATCTCAGCGCAAACCGCCTGGT
>JBBQML010000020.1:0-16956 GCA_038328885.1 Verrucomicrobiota bacterium
AGGCGAGGTCCGTCGAGATGATCTTGATCTCGATGGGCTTGGGCGACCAGGTCAGGTCCCCGATGAGGTCGCCGAGAATCCCATGCAGGTCCCAATCGACGCCGGGAATGGCCGCGAGGAACTTGTGCCGCAATTCGTCGAGCACCTCGTCGGTGGAGCGCCTGCGGTCGGGCCTGAGCTTGACGAGGAAGTCGCCCGTGTGGGGCTCGGCGATCGCCAGGGCCAGCCGGGCGCCCGTCCGCCGGGAGTAGCTTTCGACCTCCGGCGTGGCGCGCAGAATCTCCTCCGCCTGGAGGAGCTGGCGCGAGGTCTCGCTCAGGCTCGTTCCAGGCGGAGCCATGTAATCGATGACCATGCCGCCCTCGTCCAGCGCGGGTAGAAAATCCGATTCCAGCCGGTGATAGATACCCACGCCCGCCACCGCGATCACGCCGCACGCCAGCATCGTGAGCCAGCGGAAACGCAGCGCGGCGCGGACCGCGATTTCGTACATGCGAATCAGGCGGATCAGCAGGAATCCGCCCTCCGCACCCTTCGGCTGATGACCGTGCTCAAGGTGCTCGCGGTCCCGGATGAAGCAGGCCGCCAGCGAGGGGGTCAGCGTGATTGCGAGCACCAGGGAGGTGAGCAAGGCCACGACCATCGTCAGCGCCAGCGCGCGGAAGAAGACCCCGGCGAGCCCGTCAAGAAACGCCAGCGGAATGAACACCACCACCGGCGTCAGGGTCGAGCCGACGAGCGGGTGCAGGATTTCGCCGATCGCCTCTTGAATGCCTTCGAGACGCGGGCGGCCGGCAGCGATTTTAGCGTGGATCGCTTCGACCGCCACGATGGCGTCGTCGATCACGAGGCCGATCGCCGCCGCGATGCCGCCGAGGGTCATCAGGTTGAAGCTCATCCCGAGTAATCGCATCGCCACGATGGTGACCAGCACCGTCACGGGAATGACCACCGTGGCCGTCAGCGTCGTGCCCCAATTCTTGAGAAAGAGGTAGATGATGACGACGGACAGCACGAGGCCGAAGAGGATCGCCTCCCACACGCTGTTGACCGATTCGCGCACCAGCACGGACTGGTCGTAGAAGAGCGCGAGTTTCATGTCCGGCGGCAGTTCGGCCTTCAACAGGCGCAGTTCGGTTTGCAGGGCGGCGGCGATGTCGAGCGTGCTGCCCTCCGATTGGCTGCGGACGTTGAGGAGCACCGCGTTGACTCCCTCGGCGGTGACCACATTGAAGATCGGCTCCGGGCCGCGCTCGACCGCCGCGAGATCCTTGATGAGGACGGGGTGACCGTCGATTACGGCAACGACGAGGTTCGCGATGTCCTCCGCCGAATGCACCCGGCCGTCCACCGTGGTGAGATAGAGCTGGTGGTTCTCCTCGTGCATTCCGGCCGGCGCGATCAGGTTGTTGCTCGTCAAGGCGTCGGTGATTTGCGGGAGACTGAGATTGGCAGCGAGGAGTTTCTCCGGGTCGATGATGACGTGATACTCCGGCGTCCTTCCGCCCACGAGGTCCACCCGTGCCACGCCCGGAATCCGGAGGAACCGCGGCTTGAGTTGGTAACGCGCAGCCTCCCAAAGCGCCGTGATGTCGCGCGTCGGACTGGTGAGACTCACGCCGATGATCGGAAATGCCGAGAATGTCAGTCGCCAGGTCGTCGTCGTCGCGGTCGGCGGCAAGGTCGACCGGATTTGAGCGAGCCGACCGAGCACGTAGAGTTCGGACTGGATCATGTCCACGTGCCAGTTGAAGAAGACGCTGATCTCCGCCGAGCCGCGCCCGGTGGCGGAGCGGATGGTCTCCGCTCCTGGAATGTCCTTCATCGCCTCCTCGATGGGGCGCGTGATGGTGGCCATCATCTCGTCTCCCGGCATCACCCCGTTGTCGACCAGGATCACGACGCGCGGAAAGTTCGTCTGCGGAAAGACCGAGGACGGCATGTGCATCGCCGCATAGACGCCCGCAAGACACAGCGCCAGCGCGATGAACGCGATGGACAGGGCGTGGTGCGTGGCAAGGCGGCCCAGGGACGAAAGGTTGCCCGTTTTCATGAGGTAAGTCTCGGTGCCCGCGCCCTTCAGGGTTTGAGCACGCGGACCTTCGTCTCCTTGGGCAATCCGTAGGCGCCCACGGTGACGACCGTGTCGCCCTCCTTCAGCCCGTCGCCTTCGACTTCCACTTGCCCGCCATCGCGCATGCCGATCTTGACGGCCCGTTGCCGTGCCTGGTCGCCCTCAACAATCGAGACGACGCTCTGGCCGTCCACGTCGGTGACGACGCTCTCGATCGGGACGGCCAATCGCCCCGTGTGTTCTTCGCTAACCACCCGCACGCGGGCAAACTGGCCGGCCGCGAGGGTCGACTCCTTGGGAAGAGTCACGCGCACGAGCCTTGTCCCGTTGCGGGTGTCCACAGAGGGACTGACGAACGCAACGCTGCCCGTGGCCACCGGTTGGTCGCTGTTTCCCACGAAGATCTCCGCCGTTTGCCCGACCTTCAGCGCGGCCGCTTCCGAGGCGGGTATGCCGGCGGTGAACACGAGTCGGCTTACATCCACAATTTCGGCAACGGTTGTGTTCAAGTCCACCGCCTGGCCGGGCTGCACGTTGATGCGCGACACCACACCGGCGAGCGGGCTGCTCAACCGCACGAGGGCAAGCTGCGCTTCGGCCGAGGCCACCTCGGACCGCGCCGCCGCGAGTTGCTGCGCGGCTTCCTGAACCGCCTTCTCGGAGGTTCCCGACATCGCCTTCAGTTTGGCCTGCCGCTCCACCACTTGCTCGGCGAAGGCCAGCGCGTGCCTGGCCTTGTCGGCGTTCGCGCTCGCCACCCGGTCGTCGAGTTTCACGATCACCGCCCCGGCCTCGACGTGATCTCCTTCCTTCACCGGCACGGAGGAAACCACCCCGGCGCCTGAGGCCGCCAACCGGGCCGCACCCGCTGGCTTGCCCCCACCGGCAGGTTCGGGTTCGACCGTGCCGTACGCCTCCACGTGGGCGCGGAGAGTTGTGCGGGCGACTTTCGTGACCTGCACAGCCACCTCGGTGACCACTTTCGCTTCCTCCTCGGCGGCGGGGGGAGGCTTGCAGCCAGCCAGGCTCAAGGCGGTCGCGACGGCGAGGATCGCAAACCGGGACGGTAGACTTTGCTTCATGCGACTGGGTTTCCTGGGAGTGTCAGCGGGTGGTGGCGGTGCTACTTCGGATCAGCCGCCATGAGGTCGAAGCCACCTTTGACCTGCGGCAGGGGAACCGAGCGCTGGAGGCGCGGCAACGGGCTGGTCGTCACTCCCGGCGCTTCCGAACGCGGCGAAGATTCCACGGCCGACGCCTGGACCGTGAGAGGGCTCTGCATCGCCATCTCAACCTGCCCCAGGGCGAGCCAGGCCTTGCTGGTGGCGTCCGCCCGCGCCAATCGCGCGGCAGCGAATTCCACCTGGCCCGCGATCACCTCGCTGCGCGACACATCGCCGGCTTCGAAGCGGGCGCGGAGCGTCTCTTCCTGTTGTTCGACGCGGCCGAGCAAGGATTCCGCCGTAGTGGATTTCTCCAGAGCAGCCCGGTACGCCACCACCGCGCGCTCAACTTCAGCGACCACGCGCGCCTGAAGGGCATTGAACCTCGCGGCGCTCTCCGCACGGCGCGCCTCGGCTTCCGCTATCGGGCCACGATTCTGATTGAGAACGGGCAGTTCCATGCCGAGTCCCACGCCCCATCTGTTGTCGCCCTGGTCGAACTCATACCCGGGGTTCACGTGGATGTCCGGGTACTGCCGGGCAACCTCGAGATGCAGGGCCGCCTCGGTGGCGGCGTATTCGAACAGTGCGGCCAGGATCTCGGCTCGGTTGAGCAACGCCCGGCGACGTGCGTCGGCCAAGTCGAGATCCGCCGGAACGCGATCCAGTCCCGCGGGGGTGAATTCCATACTGTCCAGCGCCCCGACCGGCACACCGATGGCCTCAGCCAGGGCGACGCGGCCATCGTCCCGCTGCCGTCGGGCGTCCAGGGCGCTGAGGCGGGTGGTATCGAGTGCGATGCGTTCGCGGGTGACCTCCGCCGGCGATACCGCCCCCGCAGCAAGCTGCCCTTCCAGGAGCTTCACGTTCTCCGTTTGAGCCGCAAGTTGCGCCGCCAACAGCCGCTCCTGTTCCCCCGAGGTGTGGAATTCCACCAGCGCCCGGCGCACGTTTCCGCGCACCTGCCAGGCGGTGCTGGCGATGTTGAGTTTGGCAGCGGCGGAGAGATGGCCCGCCTGGGCCAGTCGATGACCGCGCTTTCCGGCCGTTTCCAGCGGCAGATCAAGGTTCAGTCCGACGATCCAAGGCGACGGCGTCAGCGTCGTCGTGTTGTACTGCGGGGCGACGCTGACGGTGGGATTGGGCCGCTGCCCGGCGGTGCGCGACCCGGCCTGCGCCGTGGCCCAACGCGCCCGCGCGAGGTCCAGTTCCGGCGAGTAATAGAATGCGGCGAGGGTGAGCGATTCGAGGTCCCACGAGCGCCGGGGCCACTCCGTCACGGCACGGTTCGATTCGAGAAAGCTTCGAAGTCCCTCGTCGCTGAGCGACCGCGACGCGAAGTCCTCGGCAACCGAGGCCGCGGCCAGCGGTCGTGCGAGATAGTGGACGCAACCGGTCAGCGCCCCGCTGATCGTGGCGATTATCAGCAGCGCAACTCCCGCTCGGAAGGCGCGGCGCCTTGGCGAAATCTCGAACTTGTTGGACATGGATTGGGCCCGGATAAGCGTCGAGCGCAGGATCTATTTCGGTCGGGTGCTTACGAACGCTCCACCGTATCCGGCCTTCCTGACAAGTTCGCGCTCGATCGCCAACCGGCGGTTATATTTGGCGATGCGTTCGGAACGGCAAAGCGAGCCGATCTCGATCTGGCCCGCGTTGGTTCCCACGGCCAGATCCGCAATGAAGGCGTCTTCGGTTTCGACGGAGCGATGGGAGATGACCGCGCAACCCCACAGGTGAATGTCGGGATACTCCCTGGCGATCTGAACCTGGAGGGCGGATTCGCTGGCGCCGTATCCGGCCAGGGCGCTCAACACGTCGGCGCGATTCATGACCGCCTGGCGCTGAATCTCGGGGCCGGCAAGTTCACCTGGCAGACCTGAAATGTCGGGGACAGAAAAACCCACGCCGTCGAAGGCGCGAAGAGGAACTCCAACGGCCTCGGCCAGCTGCCCACGTGCCATGGCCTCCTGTCGCTGGGCGTCCTTCAAGCCCAACAGGGCGTTCTGATGCGCCACGCGCGCCACCGAGACCTCCACGGGCGAGAGGGCGCCGGCTGCCCGCTGCATCTCCACCAACCGCGCCAACTGTCCCAGCACCTCGGCCTGCTCGCGAGCCAAGGCCACGCTTTCCTGCGCCGCCTGAAGCGTGATCACCCCGGTTCGAACTCGGCCACGAACCAGCCATGCCACAACCGCCCGATCGAATTTCGCCCTCTCCGAGAGATGTTCCGCCTGCGCCACGCGATACTTACGTTCGCCCATCGTTTCTATCGGGATGTCCAGCATCCCTCGCAGTATCCAAAGCTTAAGTCCGGTACCGATGGATGATGAATTCACTAGCGGGGTGAAGGACAGGTTCGGATTGGGTCGGTGGGCTGCCGTGGTCTTTCAAGCGGTGACCGAGTGCCATCGGGCTTGCGCCAAATCCATGTCCGGATGAAAATTGAAGGCCGCAAGTGTGAGCGCGTTCAGGTCCCAACTCAGCCGAGGCCAATCGTCAGAGACGCGATTGCTCTGCAGATAAGTCCGGACTTGGATCCGTCCCGGCGGTGAACTCCTGGAGGTCCGTCATTCCGTCGTTGTCGTAGTCGCCATTGCCGTCCCGAACGAGATTGCCGAAGTAGGAGAATTCCCAGGCATCATCCATGCCGTCGCCATCTCTGTCCCGCGAATCCGTGGTGTTGGCGCGACCGGCGGTTGGTGCCGCGGCTCGCCAATGGCCGGGATCATTTCCGAAGGCGCCGAGGCTCTGTATTGAACCCGGTCGACAAGGACCTCCGGCACAAGCCCGGCGTCGGGATGCGGCGGGAGTTGCACCGCATCAGGTTTCAGAAGCTCGATGCTCTCTTGGTCGTTCGCCAGCCGTCCGTTCCAAGCTCCCAGGATTGGAACCTCAGCCGGCACGCCATACTTAACGCGAAACGCGTCTGCCCAGTTTGCCTCTGACGCCGGAAACCCAACGACAATGACGCGAGCTCCAGGCGGGACATCGATGCCGACGGGGAACGGAAAATCCACCGCACCCCGAAGGGAATAAGTATCGGTGCGGTGCTGCGGATCGTAAAGCGGCACCGATATTTCGCTGATGTTCTGTAGCTCCAGGAACTCGTCCTCAGCACGATCTGCCCCACCGGTTCCCCAGGTGTACATGATCTCGCTGATGACCATCGGCCCAATTCTTGGCGCGGCATTGCCCAGGCCTGCGCCCTTGCAAAACTGCTCCACGGTCGAAGGATTGTCCTCCCCGGAGGTGCGGCCGTTCAGGGGGCCGAAATCCGTGCCCACGCTGGTCGCGATTCTGCCGAACGAAACCCCGTTTTCGGAAGCACCGAACTTCACCTCGGCACGGTACCCGGTTAGACTTCCCAACGCATCGGCCGGCGAAAGTACCACCGAGTCCCCGCGCGCGGAATTCAGGGTGAAGGCGGCTGGGCCGCGGTTGAAGTCGCCCTCGTAGAACACTGTATATCCACGGGCCTGAATCCTGGCGCCCTCGGGAATTTGAAACCTCCGAACGTCTCGTGTTGAATTCCTGAGAAACCAGCCGCCGATGGCCACGTGCGAGTCCGAGGGATTGTAAAGTTCTATGGCGTCTTCCAGCGGCAGATCGGTGTGCGTTAACACCTCGCTGATGACCACGGTAAACAACGGAAGAAAGTTCGATTCGCCCGGCGAATCCGTTGCCGGGAACGAGGCGAAGGATCGAGCGCCGTCCCGAAACCGCCCCTGAGAAATTCCGGTCTGCTGCGCGCCGAAGCGAAGTCCGTCGAGAATTATCCTCGTCGGGGAGAAGATTCCCAATTCTTCGCCGGACTTGTTCAGAGAGAAGCTCACATGGTTGGCCCCCGTCCCTGGATTGCCGTCTGCTATGAACTTCACGAAGGCTGCTGGGCCCGAACCAATGAACGAAAGAGGCGCAACCGGCGACATCCTTGGATCACCGAGATTTTCAGTCAGATAAAGTCCTCCCAGGGCAACCGGCTGGTTCCCCTGATTGTATAGCTCGCACCAGTCAGGACCCGTCGCAGGGTCAGCGATCCACTCGTTAATGCGAAGGGTCGATGAATTACCCAAGCCGACGACTACATTGGGAGCCCCTGGCGATGGCAAAGTCAGATTCCAAATTCCCACTTCCGCTACCGCCCGGCCGATGGAAAATCCGGGGGATTGGAGCCCGTACTGGATGGCATCGATCAGGTTGCCCCCGCTGGTCTCCGCGTTGAACAGGTAGACCGCACCACCATCTTGCTTTAAACCAAAGCCCGTGTTGGTTGCGGATTGAGGCTGCCCACTATCGCCATTGATCACCCGATAACCCCCCGCCGCAATCGTCGCGCCCACTGGAAAAACCCATTTTCCGGGAAACCTCGAGTCATTTGAAAGGCTCAGTCCCGCCAGACTCAGCGTGTTCGTTCCGGAATTGAAGATTTCGACGAAATCCGCCGGGGCCTCCGCGGCAGTCGTAAACGTGCCGTTTGCCGCGAGAACCTCGCTCAGGGCCACGTTCAACACGCTTCCCGGGGCGCAGTTCGTGTACGTCCGACTGGCGTCGACGACCAGGCCCCAGACGATATCGCTGCTTCCCGAGTTCACCTGATGTACTTCAGCCGCCAGTACGTTGGTTCCCTGCACCAGCCTCGCGGCGGGCACCGTGAAAAACTCCGTCGTGGCATTGTCGACATTCCGGGAGGCGAAAGCTGCGTAGCCGGGGAGAACCGCGCGGAGTTCATTCGCCAGGATTGGCGCTCCATTCAGATAGAGGAGCGCACCGTCGTCGACCACCATCCTCAAGTTCAGATCGAAGCCGTCCAGATTGGTATCGACGATGAAGTGCGTGGGAAAGAGAAAGCTGACACCCTGAGTCGCCTTCCAGCGGGAGACATCGGCAGGGTTCGCGCTGGAATTATGGACCTCAAACCATTCCTCCAACCGGTTCGTGCTCGGAGGGTGGTACATGATCTCACTCACTTGGCCCCCCCTGCCCAGGCATCGGCCGGCACCATCGCAAGGAGGAGAGAAACAAAGATGACACCGCGGATCAGGATGGAGTACGGCATGATGACCGATCGAGCGGGACGACCTTGGTCCGTTGCCCTGTTGCCCTGTCCCACCGAGCGGGTGGACCGAGGCAACTGTTTGAGCCGCGTCCAGACGCGCCCTAAACAGGGATTTCGAACGGCCGCCCTCAACATCCCCGCCATCTTGGGCGGTGAGCCTGACGGGAACATGAAGGGCGGATGACAGCATTGTCATCTAACCTTCATGGCGGGTTCATCAAGCGCCGCCTGGATCCATCTGCGATTGGACCAGCCCGACATGGCCTCAGACCCTCGCGACCAGGCAGACAAGCGAAAAGGCCGGTTCCGCTTCCGCAAGTCCCTGCACCTCGCTTTTTGACATGGACACCCTGATGCAGGAGAAGGACGCTCAGGCTGGCATGCGCATCCTCGTCGTTGAGGACGACAAAAGAACGGCGTCCTTCATCCGGAAGGCCCTTCAAACCGACGCCTACGCCGTGGATGTGATCCACGACGGTGCGGAGGCTGCGTCGGCGCTGCCCCACACGGCGTTCGATCTGGTGGTGCTCGACATCATGCTCCCAGGTCTCGACGGGCTCAGCGTCTTGCAGCAATGGAGATCCCAGAGCATCCGCACGCCAATCCTCCTGCTGACGGCTCGCGGCGAGGTCGGCGATCGGGTCGCGGGTCTGGACGCCGGGGCAGACGACTACCTCTGCAAGCCCTTCGCCCTCGATGAGCTGCTGGCCCGCGTCCGGGCTCTCGTGCGGCGTGGTGCCGACTCGAAGCCTATGATTTTGCAGGTTGGCGACCTCACCTTGAATACCGTCACCCGCGAGGTGCGGCGCGCAGTCGAACGGATTGAACTCGCTCCGCGCGAGTACCGACTCCTCGAGTTCCTGATGCAGTCGCGTGGACGCATCTGCGGTCGCATGGCCATCGTCGAGAAAGTCTGGGATTATGACTTCGATCCGGGCAGCAATCTGGTGGACGTCTACATCATGCGGCTGCGTGATAAGCTCGACAACGGATTCGAGCCGAAGTTGCTCCACACCGTTCGGGGTGTTGGTTACTCGTTGAAGGCGCCACCGTGACGCTCCGCACCCGGATCACCCTTTGGCACACCGGAGTCCTCGTCTTGTCGCTGGTGATCGCTGCGATTGCCTTTCACTACGAGCTCAAGGAAAACGTCCATGCGGCGAAGAAGGGTTCGACGCCACCTGATTCACCATTGGAGGAGACCGGCGAGTTCCTGGTCTTCGGGGGAATTCCAGCCGCCGTTCTCCTGGTGGTGGGCAGTGCCTGGTACATCCGGCGTGCCATGACCCCGGTGAAGCTACTCACCGAAGCCGCCGAGCGGCTCAAGGTGGATCGTCTCCCGAAACCCCTCGTCCCGACGGGAGCCGGCGACGAGTTGGATCGCCTGACGGAGGTCTTCAACGCGATGGGCCAGCGACTCCATGAATCGTTCTCCCAAGTTCGGGATTTTACGCTGCATGCGTCCCACGAATTGAAGACTCCCCTGACCGTGATGCGGGGAGAGTTGGAGTTGGCCTTGCGCGAGGACTGCTACGCCGGCGATCGCCGCGAGTTCCTGGCGGGGCTCCTCGATGAGGTTCAACGGCTATCCAAGATCGTCGACGGGCTTCTCCTGCTCGCCAAGGCCGATGCAGGCTTGCCCTGCCTCAAATTCGATAGCGTCCGACTGGATGAACTGGTGCGAGAAAGCCATGCCGACGCCCAGATCCTTGGCAGATCGCGCGCCATTTCCGTCAGTTTGACGGGCTGTGACGAAACCTGGATTTCCGGGGACAGGCACCGACTCCGGCAACTCCTCCTCAACCTCACGGACAACGCCATCAAGTATAATGAAGCCAGTGGCCGCATTGAAATGGTAATGGTCAGAGGCGGGCCGATGGTTGAACTGAGCATCAGCAATACCGGTTACGGCATCGCACCCGACCGCCTGCCACGGGTTTTCGACCGCTTCTTCCGCGGCGATCCGGCCCATGGGTCCGATGTGGATGGGTGCGGACTCGGATTGAGTGTGGCGCAGTGGATCGTGCGCGCCCATGGGGGCGAGATTCGAATCGCCTCACAACTTGGATCGCTCACCACGGTAGCTGTACAGCTGCCGATCCTGCCGGCCAAGCCCGGCCCCCCAATTTGAGGCGTGGACGCCCGGTAAATGAACACTCTGTCATCTGCCGTTCATCTCCCTGTCAGGCTATCGGACCAAAGTTTCGGATACTTGCGGCGTCGAAGCCGCCCCCCCCCTCGAACCTCGAACCCTCGAACCCGCTCACTGCCATGGCGACTGCCCTGCCGAACGTCATCCTTAGACTCTCCTCAAGATGCCGGAAGCTCCTCGGGATCCTCCTGCCCCCTCTTGGCCTCCTCTACTATGGCGCCAAGTCCGCACGTGCCGAAGATGCCGACCGACTTCGTCCCTACATGCACTGGCGTGCCTACGAATGGGATGTCCTCTGGAACGTGCACGATGCCAACGGCATCAGCCTGGGAGCCAACTTCGACGAGCATTGGGGCGCTGAACTCGCCTTCGATGCATTCCAGTTGAACTGGGACAATCGCCTCGATCAACGGGTGGCCGAACTCACAACGCTCTCCCTGATTCCGCAGATCCGCTGGCGATATCCCCTCCTGGACGATCGGCTGGTCCCGTATGCGATTGCCGGCATAGGCCCCTCCTTCCTTCAGTTCAACGACCGAAAATCCCATGCCTTCGGGATCGATCTGGAGGCCGAGGGTTGGAAGCTCTCCGCGACGGCCGGGGTCGGCATCGAGTACTTTCTCCAGGACGAGATCGCCTTCGGCTTCGAGGGCAAATACGTCTGGGTTGATCAACTCGACACGCGGATCGGCAACGAATACGGCACCACCGACACGTCGTCATGGTTGGTGTCGTTCGGCCTGCGCGCCTATTTCGATCAGAACCATCCCCAACCGTTCGCCGATCAGCCAGGCTTGCCCGCCTCGACTCGCCTCTATTTCGGTATGCGTGGTGGGGCGAGAGTAACCCTCGACGGCGACATCGGAAACGGCATCAAGCTGGTGCCTCTTGCTAACGCCTATGGGCATGAGGTGATGAAGCACTACGGCTTTACCGCGGGGCTCGCTCTCAATCGGAACTGGGCCATCGAATTGGGGGCGGACGGCGGCGAGACCACCATCAAGGTGGACGACAAGGACGCCATCGGCGAATACGCTCAAGTCGCGATCATGCCCCAAATCGTGTACCGCCACCCTCTCGGTCGGGGGCGTTGGGTTCCTTACGCAATCGTCGGCGGCGGGATGATTTTCGCCGAGTTCAACGACGCCAAACCCCAAAGCGTCGGCTACCAAATCGAGGCCAAGGGTTTCTACCCGGTTGTTCGCGGCGGCTGCGGCATCGAGCACTTCTTCACCCGCAATTTCTCCTTCGCCGCCGAGACTTCCTACCAATACAGCTGGAATCAGGAATTCAGCATCGGGGACCGGCCAACTGTCACGGGCGACTGCTCGTCCTTCCAGGCCCTGCTCGCGTTTCGCATGTATCTGCTCGACTTCAAAGAAGGCAAGGGGGCAAGACATTGAAGTCGCTGAGTGTTGAGGTCGTGCCCGTCGGAACAGAGTGGGGAGCGGATGGGGTCAATGGGGAGCGGATGGGGTCAAACATTGACATTGAACGATGACCGTCGGTTTCGGTCGCTTTGTAGAAGGGTCGGCGCCTAGTCGGAGTTCCCCCCTTTCAGGGCTTTCTCCATTCGCCGGCTGGCAGGCCAGGGGCCGAAAGATGGACAGGCCCGACCTGCGATCAGACTGCGATCAGACCGCGCACAGCCAGTGTTCCCCCGGCCTCACGCCGCGACACGCGGGGCATCCCTCGCGCTGCGGAAGATGCAGCCTCCTCTGCCACGGTCTTCCCCGGATGCGCGACGCCTTCTCGTTCGGTTACGCAGAGACGATTCGCACCCGGATTCGGCCAAAGCCCGGGCAGAAAACCGATCTCCGAGCGGACCGGGCGCATTTCGGGGACGGAAAAGAGCGCCGGCGACCATCTTCCTTGATCTGAGGGTTCCACCCGAAAAGCGCACGGGAAGTGCACGGGAAGTGCACGGGTCTCAGCCAAATTCTCCGGCAATGGAACCTACCTAAGTGGTTCAATATTAAGTTGGTGCATCCGGACTGAGTCGAACAGTCAACCTTCTGATCCGTAGTCAGATGCTCTAGCCAATTGAGCTACGGATGCACCGCAGGCAACGATTTAAGCCGGGCGCGCTCGCAGGGCGCAAGATGCTTTTTGTGCACCTCCCGGCCCTCAAGGGCCAGACGCTCCCCCCAACCCCTCCCGCAACGGTCCGGATTCACCGATGCAGGACCGGGAACACCGGGTGGTCCTGGACCGACTGGCAAACCACCCGGTGCCAGCTCTTTCTCCGGTGGAAGGATCCTCGAGCGCTGGGATGTTTCGTCTCGTCGACGCTCTGCGGCCTCCGCCCCGAGGAGGCGGAGCAAAACACCTGGGACGCCGTCCAGATCGACAACGGCGAGACGCACTTCCGCGTCGAGGCCCGGACATCAAAGGTCCGCCAACACCGGATCGTGACACTGCTACCGGCGGCCGTGGCGTGGTTGAGAATCGTGCGGCCGGCCGGTTCTGAACTTCACTCGAGCAGCCAGGTCCACAGTCACCGGTCCGTGCCGGTCTTCGGCCCTGGGAACGTGGTCGACCCCGCCGGAGGCGTGCGAGGCACCGCGTCGTCGGCAAGCTCGCTGAGCAGCTTGCGGAACAGGACGTCGAGCCGGATTCTCTCGTTTTCGAGACGGCGCTTCCCGGAGAAGTACTCCTCCGCCCACTTGGACCGCTCGACCCCTCGCTGCTGGGCGCGACCGAGTTCGGCGTCGAGGACCTTCAGTTCCTCGCGGTGCGCCTCGAGCTGGATGCGCTGCCCTGCCATCAGCCCGGCGATCCGGTCGTCGAGCTCGCGGTGAAGGACCTCGAGCCGCCTCCTGCCGGCCTCGCTCGGCTCCGTCTCCAGATCCACCCGGGCGTCACTCAGCCGGATGGACAGGTGCGCGAGGAGCGTGTCCTCGGCGAACAGGGTCAGCGCGGCCGAGAGCAAGCCCTCCGGGGGCATCGACCCCAGGGCGCCCTGAACGGACTCCAGCCGGGCCACCCGGACCCGGATGTCGCCGACCAGGTTCAGGAGGGTGTTGGTGCTCGCCTCCGCGCCGAACCCGCCCGTTCCCGCGTCCGGATCCCCAGCGGGGAACCGGCGTCGCAAGGCATCCACGACCTCCGCCTGGGCGTCGACCTTCCCCTGCTGCTCAAGGATGGCGTTCCGCAATCGAGTCACCGCCTGGCTGCGCATCTCGGGTGAGACGGATCCCGGCGTGGCGCGAGGTGCGACTGCCACCGGGAAGGGCGGCGCCAGGGGATCCCGGTCAGGCGCAGAACGCGCCGGCTCCGTCGCGGCCGGGTTGCCAGGGAGTGCATCCTTTGAGGATTGGGCCGCGGCCCGAGTCCGCGGAACCGGCAATGCGCATACGGCGGGCAGCCAGCCAGGCGAGGGGGTTGAACCAATGCAAGGCGAGGACCCCCTCGGCCACGAACTGCGTCACCCCGTCGTGGCGCGCCACGTGGGCCAACTCGTGCGCGAGCACGGCGCGTAGCCGGGTCGTCGGCCAGCCGTCAGCGCCCGCCGGGAGGAAAATCAACGGCCGCAGCCAGCCGGCCACTGAGGGGATGCGGTCGCCCTGGAGGGCTGCGAGGCGGACCCTGCGACGGACTCCGAGGCGGGCCTGTTCGTCCGCCAGGAGGCGGGCGAGCCGCGGATCGGCCACCCCACCGGAGCCCCACGCAAGGCGCGCGAGGCGCAGGTGCCCGAGCAGGCACCGCGACAGCATCAGCGCCACTCCGCCAGCCCACGCGAGCGCGAGCAGCCGGGGGATCCCGACCATCGCCGTCCCGTTACCGGCGCGGTACAGGAGCCATGCGGGAGCCGGGGCGGGGACGGCCAGGTCGATGGAGTCGGGGCGTCGGGGGGCCCACGTTCCGGGAGAGACGGCGGCAACAGGGTGGGGGTGACGAGGGCGAGCGGGGTGTTCATGTTAATGGGTCCCCTTCCGGGATCGCTCGATGATGTCGCGGAGCCGGCGGATCTCCTCCGCTGGCAGCTCGCCGTCGGCGGCGTCGAGCAGCGCCGCCAGCGCGCCGGTGACGGAGCCGGCGAAAAAGGTCGAGACCACCCGCTGGAGGGCGCTGCGGCTTGCGGCCTGCCGGGAGGCCCGGGGGCGGTAGAGGTAGCGGCCGTCGGCCTCGCGGTGCGTGGCGTGCCCCTTCTCCTCGAGGATCCGCAGCAGGGCACGGATGGCGGAGTAGCTGGGCGGGTCGGGGAGGGCGACAAGGACCTCGCTGGCGCCGGCCTCCCCGCTGGCGTGAAGGATGTCCATGATCTGTCGTTCCCTGCGGCTGAGCTCACGATCGGATTTCATGTGGAAGCGATGCTGCAAATTTAGCATTCACTACGTAGCGGTCAAGGTCTTACGCTAAAAATTTAGCAGGTTCGCGGGTGGGTGCGGATCGGGTGGGTCGACGTTCCGAGCGTGGCTGAACGCACGCCCAAGCTAAACGGTCGGTGCTCCTTCGACATTCGAGTTGCCCCTGACGAAGAGCCCTCCGAACGGCCGCCGTCCGCACCCCGTGCATCCACAGGTTGTCGGTGCGGTGGACCGTACCAAAGCGGCGGCGCGCGTTGCTTCCCGCCGCACTCCAGGAGGAGCGGCGCGCCTTGGAGTGCGCCGAAGAGCCCGGCGAGGCGGCGCTTTGGTATCCGGTCACCCACAACTTCTGGATGCACCGGTCCGCACCAGAGCAGGTAGAGCGCCATTGCCACCGTGCTCAAAATCGGCAACCTGTACGAAGCGCTCGCCGCGCAGAACACACTCGCGTTCCTGCGCGAATCCGGACACGTCCCGCTCGCCGAAGCGAAGGCCCTGGTGCGCGGCTTGAAATCCAGTGAACCCGCCGACCGAATTCCGAAATACCTCTTGAGCCTGCCCTGCAACTTTTCACCACCACATCTCATGCGCCCAGCTTTCATCAGCCTCGCAGCCCTGCTCCTCCACGGTTTGCTTTCCTGCGCCGCCGCCGCGCCGCCCAACATCATCGTCATCATGGCCGATGACCTCGGGCAGCGCGACCTCGGCTGCTACGGCAGGCCGTTTTATGAGACGCCGAATCTCGACCGCCTCGCCAAGGACGGCGCGAAACTCCCCACACCCAACCCGGCTTATGACGCGGCTCAACCAAACCGACGCGCAGCCAGGCGCCCCGCGAATACTCCGGGCCCAGCGAAATGAATCCATGAAGTCCCACCCAATCCTCCTCACCGCGATCCTGGCGCTCCTTTTGGTTCGTCCCTCCGCGGTCGCCGCGCCGCCCAATGTCGTCATCTTCCTCGCGGACGATGCGGGCTGGGGTGATTACAGCCAATCGGGCAACACGCAGGTCCGCACGCCGCACATTGACTCCATCGCGAAGGGCGGCGTGTCGCTCGACCGCTTTTTCGTTTGCCCGGTGTGTGCGCCGACGCGCGCGGAATTTCTCACCGGACGCTATCATCCGCGCGGCGGTGTGCGTGGCGTTTCGACCGGACTGGAGCGGCTGAATCTCGACGAGAAGACGCTCGTCGACGCGTTCAAGGCGGCGGGCTATGCCACGGGTGCGTTTGGCAAATGGCACAACGGCAGCCAGTGGCCGTATCACCCGATGGCGCGCGGTTTCGGCGAATACTTCGGCCACACGTCGGGGCACTGGGGCGAATACTTCGACGCGCCGCTGGAGGAAAATGGCCGCATGGTTCGCACGAAAGGTTACATCGTGGATGTCTGCACGGACCGCGCGCTCGGCTTCATCGAGAGGAACAAGGAGAAGCCTTTTCTTTGCTACGTCCCTTTCACCACTCCGCACTCGCCGTGGGCCGCTCCGGAGCAGGACTGGCAGCGGTTCAAGGACAAGCCGATCACGCTGCGCGCGACCGATCCCGGCAGGGAAGTGTTGGATGAAACACGCTGCGCGCTCGCGATGATCGAGAATCAGGATGCGAACGTCGGGCGTGTGCTCGCGAAGCTCCGCGAGTACAAGTTGGAGGAGAATACCATCGTCCTCTACTTCTCCGACAACGGGCCGAACTCGAGGCGCTGGACCGGCGGGATGAAGGGCAGGAAAGGCACCACCGACGAGGGCGGCGTCCGCTCCGTCTGCTTCATCCGCTGGCCGGCGAAACTGCCCGCCGGGCACACCGTCCCGCAGATCGCGGGCGCGATTGACTTGCTGCCGACGCTCACCGCACTGGCGGGCGTCGCGCGCATCGGCGACAAGCCGCTCGATGGCCGCGACCTCACGCCGCTGCTCACCAAGCAGAAGGCCGAGTGGCCCGAGCGCATGATCTTCTCGACGTGGGATGGCAATGTCAGCGTCCGCACGCAAACGCACCGCCTCGACAACACCGGCCAACTCTTCGACATGATCGCCGACCCCGGCCAGACCGCACCGGTCACTGCCATGCAGCCCGAACTCGCCGCGCGGCTTTCCGCAGGTGTGCAGGCGTGGCGGCAGGAGATGTTCGGCGCGTCGGCACCGGCGCCAAAACCGAAAGGCAGGAGCGGTGGCAATGCGGTGGACCCGCGTCCGCTCC
>JBBQML010000021.1:0-16726 GCA_038328885.1 Verrucomicrobiota bacterium
CAGGAAATCATCGCGGGGGGCCGTTACCTTTCGGGGGACGAGGCAGTACGGACGTTCGCCTGCGGGACCGCGACCCAACTCACCGTCACGGTGGCGTGGCGTTCCGGTCGAACCACCCTACTCCGGGACGTCCCGCCCAACTCGCGGGTGCTGGTGGAGGAGGCCGCCGCGACCGACCCGCCCGCGAAGCCAGAAGGTGTCCAGGCTGCCCGCCTCCCGCTGTGGTTCACCGACGCCACCAGCCGGTTGCGCCACGCCCATCACGAAGAACTCTTCGACGACTTTGCCCGACAACCGTTGCTCGACCGCCAACTCAGCTCGCTCGGACCGGGCGTGGGGTTCGTGGACCTGGACGGCGATGGACGTGAGGAACTCGTGGTGGGCGCGGGCCGCGGCGGCCGGTTGGTCGGGTTCCGTTTCACCGCCGATGGCCGTGCCAACCCGCTGGAGTCGTCCTGGGTGGCACCGGACGACGTGACGGGGTTCACGGCCTGGCACACACCGGAGGGAAAGCCCGCCCTGCTGGCGGCGGTGGCCAACTACGAACGGGGTGCCTCCAGCAGGGCCGGCTTGATCCAGATCACCCTGGAGCCCGAATCCTCGACGCTGCACATCCAAACGCTGGACGTGGCGCCCACCGGGGGTGGTTCCCCCGGGCCACTGGCGTCGGCGGATTTCGACGGGGACGGCGATCTGGATCTCTTTGTAGGCGACCGGGTGCGGCCGGGTGCGTTCCCGCTGGGCGGGGGTTCACGACTGCTGGTCAACGAAGCCGGCAGGTTACGGGATGCCACCAACGCCGCTGGCTGCCTAGGCGACCTGGGGATGGTTTCGGGCGCGGCGTGGGTTGACCTGGAAAACGATGGATTCCCGGAGTTGATCATCGCGAGCGACTGGGGGCCGCTGCGAATCCTCGGCAACGATCGCGGGCACCTGAGCGCGTGGGATCCCGAGGTGACTTCGGCCGACCCCGAAGGCGCCGCGGGCAATCGGTTGTCCCAATGGGATGGCTGGTGGACCAGCGTGACTGCAGGCGACTTCGATGGCGACGGGCGCCTCGACCTGGTGGCCGGGAACTGGGGGCTCAATACTGGCCATCGAGCGGAACCGCACCATCCCCTCCGGCTCTACCACGGCTTGGCGGCCGAAACCGGCGCGCTAACCCTGGTGGAGTCCTACTACTCCGCGGAACTCGGCAAGCAGGTCCCACGACGCAGCCTGAATGCGCTCGGGCAGGCGTTTCCTAGCCTCCCCGCCCGCTTCGCCAGCCACCACGCCTACGGTTTGGCCGGCGTCGATGAGGTGCTGGCCGCGTTCCCCCAAAGACCGGGGGAAGCCACGGCCCGAATCCTGGCGACCACCGTGTTCCTGAACCGCCCGGGCGGGTTCATGGCCCTGCCTCTACCCGCGGAAGCACAGTTCGCACCCGTGTTCGGAACAGCGGTCGCGGACATCGACGGGGACGGCTACGAGGACCTGTTCCTGGCGCAGAATTTCTTCTCCATGCGCGTGGAATGGCCAAGGACCGATGCGGGACGTGGACTCTGGCTCCGCGGGCTTGGCGACGGTCGCTTCGCGCCAGTCCAAAGCGCGACCTCGGGAGTGGTGATCCTCGGGGAACAACGGGGCGTGGCGCTGGGCGATTTCGACGCGGACGGGAGTCCGGACCTCGTGGTAGCGCAGAACGGCGCGGGGACAACCCTGTGGCGCAACACACGCGCCACAGGGGGCCTGGAGGTTCAAGTTGCAGGGAGCGCCGGGAACCCGTTGGCCTACGGCGCCACATTGAGGGGAAGGACCGCGTGGGGATGGGGACCGCGGGTGGAGATCCGCGGTGGGGCGGGCTACTGGTCGCAATCGTCCGCCCGGGCATTCCTGTCAGGTGCGGCCCCGATCGAACAACTGGAAGTTCGCTGGCCGGGTGGTCGCACCCGAAGCGTCCCTCCTTGGGGTCGCATCTAAATTGTTGACTATCTGGACCACAGCCGAGCGAGGATGCGAAGCGGCAGCCGGGATGCAATGCGGTTTAGTGCGAGTGCCGTCACCGCCCTATTCTGCGTGCGCCCTTGCCTCCCGGCTGCTTCGCAGATTTCGGAATAGCCAGCCCCGACAACCATGGCTACAGATGGGCCCAGTCCCCCAAGGCCAACCAGCACTACCTGTCGATTCTTCCAACCCACCATGAACCCGACTCGATCGCTCCCACAGACCCCGGCGTTGCGCTGGACCTCGGTCACCGTGACGGTGGCTTCCTTGCTCGGACTCGTCCCCACCCTGGCAGCGCCACCCGGACCCACCCCGCAGATCCCGGAGGGTGGCGCTGCCCCCGGTCCTTTTCCGAATACGTCGGTCAGCGCGGTACACGTCATCGCGAAAGGCAGCCCCACCTTCAACAGCAACGTGGAGATCACCGGTTTGGGCGGGCAGGGCCCGATCTCGTGGTCAGCCAATCGCTACAACCGCGGTGACATCGCCCTCCGTCTGTCGCCCGGCAATCCGACCGAGGCGTTGTCGAACCTTGGCGCGGGCTTCATCGAGTTCGCCGACGCCGCCCCCGGCCTGGCTGCCAACCAGGCGTGGCGACCAGGCCCGAACCTCGGCGTGGTGCTTGCCACCGCCGCCCAGAACGGCCCGATCGATTGGAATGACGGCGAAGGCCCGCTCTTCCCCACAGTCGCGGTCTCCTGGGCCTCCTCCGCTCCGGGCTACAGCCTGACCGATGGCTCCTTCGCCAACGGGGGGCTCGACCTGAACACCGGACGAGCAGGGACGCATGAGTCCAGCCCGGAGGCGAATTTCGCGTTCTCTGCGACTTGGTTCCCCTTCGACCAGGGATGGCTGGGCGGCGACGTGGCGGGACCCGATGCCGAGGGTCGCTCTGCCTGGACCGGCGCTGATAACCATGCCGCGGGCCTGACCCCGGGGTTGGTGCGTTGGTCCGAATTCCCAACCGGTACGGCGACCTACGGGGGGTTAGCTGAACTCACCCTCCCGGGGGTTAACTCCCTCGAGGATGGCATGATCTTCACCACATCATCCGACGGCGGTAGCGATGTGAACGTCGTCGGCGTCGCACCAAGGGAAGGGGGCCTGGGTTGGCTGGTGACGATCCGCGAGGACTCCGCCACGGACTCGGAGACGCTGTCTGTGGCAGGGCAGTCGGAATTCCAGTTTGTGTACGTCCCGTTCACGGCCGAGCGACTCGTGGGCGGACACATCGCAGGCCAGGACGGCAGCAAGCGTAAGGCGGTGGGCGATTTCACCGTGACCCGCACGGGCACGGGCACCTACGAACTCGGCTTCCCCGGCAAGACCGCGGCGAACGGCACGCTGTTGCTCCAGGCGGCGGACCTCGAAAGCGGCACCTCCGTGCCTCTCGCCTCGCGCGCGTTTCTCTCCTATGAAGCGAACGCAGCTAAATTCGTGGTTCAGGCCCGACGCACCACCAGCGACACGACCGCAGAACTTGTGGATGTGGGTTTCTACGTCGCCTGGATCGACTACCAGCTTCCGCTGACCATGCCTGCCGGTCCGCGCTTCCGCAGCCTGGGGCCGGTCGTGGTCTCCTCGGGCGAAGGCGTGGTCGCCAAGGAGGCGGGCATCGCCGCGAGCAGCCTGGACCCGGAGGTTCTGGTCACCAGCATCGATTCCGTGAACGCCGCCGGCCATCCGGACCCGCTCACCGGGGAGGCTGCGGCCATGGTCCTGGTGGGGCGGTTCTATCACGCCGCCACCCTGGCGCCGATCGGCGAGCCGTTCCCGATCCTCGGAGTTCCGGCCGGCACGCTGAACCGCACCGATGTGGAGTACAATCCGCTCACCCGGCAATACGTCGTGGTCGCCACTGGCCGTGCGTACAGTGCGAACGCCCTGGATGTGCCCCTGCTGGCCCTGGTGAACTCCGCCGCCGCCGGAGCGACCCAGGTGGTCGCGAAAACCTGGGTGCACCACGCTGACACGGACCAATCATACGACGACGTTGCCGTGGCAGTGAACTCGAAGAACGGGAACATGCTGCTGGTCGCCGAGCGCAAGTTCGCGGAGGAAGGCGAGGGCACCATTGGCGCGCTGTACGACCGGAACGGCACCCTCCTGACGGCAGCCTTCACCCGCCTCGATCTCCTGCAGCAGATTGGAGACGAGGACGACCCGGACGTCGTCTACCTCCCCAGCCGGGACGCGTTCCTCTACATCGCGAACACCGACAACTCGAACGGCTCCACCGGGACCCTCGGCAACCGCGTGGTGGGTGCGCTAGTCGACGGCGTGCCCAACGCGCAGGGGGCCCTGGTCGTGCGCGCGGAACAGGCATTGTCCGACGGGGAACCTGCCGGTCGCGCGGAGGGGCATCCGGCGTCGATCGAGAATCCCTTCAACGGCCAAGTCATCACCGCCTATGACGCCGGCAACGGCACCGCCGAAGGAGAACTCTCTTACTTCGACCTCGGGGCGGCCCCGTCGTACATCTTCACCTCCGCCGGTACGGAAGTGCGGTACTTGGCGGGGTCCGGCGGCAATCCGCTCAGGCACCAGCACCCCCAACTGGCGGTGGATGAGGCGCAGGGGGCCTTCGTCCTGGGGTTCAACGCCACGGGCAGCGAGATCGGCCTGCCCGAATCCTACGCGTTCATCGTGCTCGGCCCGGATGGCCACCCGCTGCCCGGCCAACTCCCCGCTCCCTACCTTCTGGGCGAGTCACCGGGCGGCTTGGGCACGACTGTCAATTTCCACAGCGTCGTGTTCTCACCCGCTGCCGGAGCCTTTCTCGCTGCCTACACCAGCAACCCCGGCGTCACGTACCTGGCCGCGCTCTCCCTCACCTCCTCCCATCGAGCCCCCAGCTCGGCGCCCACCCTCGGCGCAGCTCGCGAAGCGACCGGGGTGGCCCTCTCGTGGCCCACCAGCGCCGCCGGGTTCAGCTTGCAGTCCACCGCCGCGCTCAGCCCCGCCGGCTGGACCGCGGTCAACACGGCGCCGACGGTCGTGGGCGACATGAACCAAGTCACCGTACCTGCTGCCGACGCCCAGCGATTCTTCCGACTCTCCAAGTAACTTGGGGTCGGATCTAAATTGTTGACATTCGCTGCCTGAGGTCTGCCTCGAACCGCCTCCACTCGGCCTGGGCCTCGAGCCCTCCCCGGAACCGTTTCACCGCCTGCGCCGCCGCCTGGTACTTCAGGCCCGGGATAGCCCGCACCACCTCGGCGAGGCGGTGGCCGCCGTACCGCACCGCCACGTACATCGCCCCGGCCCGGCCCCATTCTCCGTGGCTCTCGAGCATCTCCGCCCAGGGACGTCCCCGGAGTTCCTCCGCGGCGTGGATGATCGATTCCCAACTCACGCGCCCGATGCGTTGGAGGCGTCGAGCCTCCGTCTGCTCGTCCGGCTCGGATTGCGTCCCTTTGAAAAGGGCTTGCGCGAAAGCCTCCTCACCAAGGACCAAACCACCCACCAAACGGTCCCACGGACGTTCCAACCTTCCCTGGCGGACCGGTGCCTCCGTATATTCCCGGAGCGCCTCGCGCTTCTCCGCCCGGTTCCGCCCCCCGCACCCGCCCGAGATCGTTCCGGTCTCCAACCAGTCGAGCGCGGGCCCGGTACCGGCATACACCCTCCACGAACTCCAGGCATAGCCCCGCAAGAACCCCAACCGGCGGTTGACCAACTCGGCGCCAGGGTCCGCGCACCCGGCCACCTTCGCCAGACGTTGGTCTTCCTTGCCCAAGCCCAACCCCCGGATCCGCACGGGATTGAGATGGAGGTAGCGCGCCACCTCGACCACACCTCGCTGATCCTCGATCACCACCCCCTTGAACCGGCCCTGAAACACGTGCCCGGACTGTCGATGCGCCCAGTTAAACCGGCCGCTGTAACTCACGTTCAACCAGCGGATCGCGTGACTTAGGTTGGGGTCCGGCGTGCGTACCAGCAGATGGTAATGATTCTCCATCAGCACGTAGGCGTGGACCTCGAGCCCGAAGCGGTCCGGCAACTCCGCCAGCAGGCCAAGGAAATGCCCCCGGTCCGGGTCGCCGAGGAATAGCGCCGTCCGGCGGTTTCCCCGACTGGTCACGTGATACCAACCCCCGGGCAGAAGAATCCGCAGCGGACGCGCCATGCCCCGGAGCCTGCTGGCACACCGAACCCAGTCAACTGTCAATATTTTAGATGCGACCCCATCTCCGTGTCCGACGCCTGCCGGGCCCTCGAAGGTTCCCCCCAGGAGACCAGCGCCGCACCGAGAACGATCAGTACCACCCCCGCCCAGCGAGTGCCCGTCACTTGCTCGTGAAGGTAGAACTTCGCCGCCAGCGCCGTAATCACAAAACCCAGGCTCGTCAGCGGCCACACCAGGCTGACATCAGCGCGTCCAAGCAGATACAGAAGGATGCCGAAGAAGGCAGCCTCGAACGCCACACCCAGGACGACCTTGGGATGGGTGGCCCCACGCTTCACCATCCGCGCCACCTCGAAAATACTCACCCGCTCCAGTTCCCCGATTTCCTTGAGGCCACGACTGAGCAACACCACACCAATGGCTTCGAGAAAAAGCCCCACAAGCAGTACCAGGACGAACTTCAGCACGTCAAAGATCCTGATACCGGACCAATTCGATGCCAAGCTCCCGCACCCGGTGCCGCACCCGTGGGCTGACCAGCGCCTCGAATTCGGGAAGGAAAGCGTCCATCGAGGGGTGCGAGTAGATCTCGTGCGCCCCAACCGGAAGCCGCGGCAGCAGCCGCAGCAGGTAGTTCTCGTCAACCCTTCCGTCCTGCAGCAGACCGTAGACGGCGTCCGTGTGGCGGATGCCCAACCGTTCGAGGACCGGTCGTGCCCGCCGCGCCAGCACCCCGAAGGCTGCCGCATGACATAGTCGATAACCCCAGTGGCCCGAGCTGGTCCGACAGCTCAGAGCGAGCGAATCGCGAGTGAGCCGCATCCGTTCGATCCCCCAGGCGGTCGCCTGCCCGGCCAGCAGGTCGAAGACCACCGGGTGCAGGTGGAGGTGCAGGTGGCCGTTGACGTGATCCAGAACGAGGCCGGTGGCGTGAAAGCGGGCAAACTGGGACTCCAGTTCGGCGCGCAGTTGTTCCCGCAAGGCACCGATCGCCCAGTACCGAAATCCCGCCCAGGCGGCGTGTCGCGAAAACTGACCGCCCTGATCGGCCAGGCCGGGAATGCGGTCGGGCGAAAGGGCGGCCCGGCCACACACGAGGGTGAGGTGCAAGCCCACGCCCAGGCTGGGCATGGCGCGGGCCAGATCGACGGCGTCCTCGAAGGCATCCCCGGCCACCATCAGGCTGGCTGTGGTTAGAATCCCTTCGCGGTGCGCCCGCGCCACGGCCTCGTTGATCGCGGGGGATCGGCCGAAATCGTCGGCGTTGACGATCAGGCGTCGAACGCCCTCACCGGCTGCCATAATTCGGTGCCCGGGCACCGGAGGAGATGCGAATCCAGGTGCGAAGGATGAGCCCGATCTTCTGGGCCTTGTTCAATCGCACGGTCCGACCTCCGAACACGTCGAATCGCGCCTCCTCCAGTTTCTCCAGCAGCCGCCAGTAGACGGAGCCCATCAGTTCGGCCGCGATCATGGATCTTCGGTCCGCCGCCGGCAGGGTCTCCCGGGCCAACCCGTAGCGCTCGTGGGCCAGGGCGGCCACGGCCTCGGCCACCCGGCGGTACCGGTCCGAATACTCCCCACGCAGGATCTCCTCGTCCGCCACGTCCTGCTTCCGGAGTTCGCTCCCCGGCAGGTAGATCCGACCCCGTTCCGCGTCGCGGCCGACGTCGCGCAGGATGTTGGTCAACTGGAGGGCGTGCCCCAGGTGCACGGCGTACTCGCGGCACCGGGGATCCGAATAACCAAACACCTCGATGCTGAGCAACCCGACCACGGAAGCCACCCGGTAGCAGTACTGCTCGAGCTCGGCAGTGGTGGCGTAGCGGGTCTGCGTCAGGTCCATCTCACACCCGCGGATCAGTTCGTCGAACAATTCGAACCGCAGACCGTACTGGCGGATGACCGGCTGCAGCTCGCGGTTCACCACAAACCGGGGCGAGCCACCCGTGCAGGCGAGGTGGACATCGGCGCGCCACTCCGCCAGCGATCTAGCCCGCTCGGCCACCGGACGGGAGTCCTCGTCAGCCACGTCGTCCACCTCCCGACAGAACGCGTACAGGGTTGCCATGCCCTGTCTCCGCGGTTTGGGCAGCAGGATGAAGGCGAGGGCGAGATTCGAGCCGCTGCGCCGGGTAATGGCGGCGCTGGTTTCCATGGTCAGGAAGGCCCGCTGAATCCCTGCGGCGACGGGTCGTCGGGACGTGCCGGGGGCAGTCCTCCCGACTCGGCCAGAGAAGGGTTGCGGGGACGGTGGTCACGACGGCGCCGGCGCACCCGGCGCCGGCCGCTCTCGCTCTGAACGGTCTGCCCCGCCTCCTCGTCCTCCTCGCCGCCCCGCGACTGGCTCACGGAGCTCCGCGAGGAGGGACGCTCACCCTTGGCCTGCCGCTCGCGGCGGCGACGGCGGTTGTTCCGGATGCGGACGCCCATGAGGATGCCAACGATCAAGACGCCGACGACTGCCGCGATGAACGCCAGCACGACCAGCACGTCGTTGGCGACGAGCGAACTGGTCTTGGTGGCGGCTCCGCCGATGCTTTCCATGTCAGTTGTTTCCGCGTTCTGCCGTCGCCGGCGGTTCGTCGTCGGGCACCTCTGGCTGCAGACCCAGGCGCTGCAACCGGTACCGCAGCGCATGCCGGCTTATCCCCAGGGCTTCTGCCGCCCGGCCAATGTACCGATGCCGCTCCAGGGCGGCCATAATCAGGCGCCGCTCGTATTCCACCAGCGCCGCCTCCAACGGGCGATCCACGCCCGGATCGGGCGCAAGGCCATGGTCCCCACCAGGGGAGGTCGCGGCCAACCTGGCCTCAAGAGTGAAGTCCGGGAGGCTACCGGCCAGCACTTCGGGCCCCTTTTCCAGGATCACCGCCCGCTCGATCGCGTTGCGCAGTTCGCGGACATTACCGGGCCACCGGTGACGGAGCAACGCCTGTTGGGCCGTCCGTCCCAAACGGAGTGGCGGTTTGTTGAGCGAGCGACAGTAGGCCGTCACGAAGTGTTCCGCCAACTGCAGGACGTCCTCGCCGCGCTCGCGCAACGGGGGCGGCCGGAACTGGACCACATTCAGTCGATGAAACAGGTCCTCCCGAAACCCACCCTCGCGTATGAGGTTCACCACGTCGCGGTTGGTTGCGGCGACGACCCGGACGTCCACCCGGAGTTCGTCGTTCCCGCCGACCCGCGTGAACGAGCCGTCCTCGAGGAACCGCAACAGCTTGGCCTGCAGCGGACGGCTCATGTCGCCGATCTCATCGAGGAAGACCGTCCCTCCGTCGGCCTCCTCCACGCGCCCCGGTTTGGTGCGGATCGCCCCCGTAAAGGCGCCCTTCTCGTGACCGAACAACTCGCTCTCCAGCAGGGCCTCCGGGATGGCCGCGCAATTGATGCGCACGTAGGACGCGGCGGCGCGGTGACTGAGGGTGTGCAGGCATCCGGCGATCAGTTCCTTGCCCGTGCCGCTTTCCCCCAGGATCAGCACGGTGGCATGCGTGGGCGCCACGGTCTGGATCAGCTGTCGGAGTTCCCGCATGCGCGGGGAGTCCCCGATCAACTTGTCAAGTTGGAAGGTCTGCTCCTCACGGGTCCGGAGGGCCGTGTTCTCCCGGACCAACCGGTAGCGCTCCGCGCAGCGGCCGATGACATGGAGCAGTTCCTCCGGGGCAAACGGCTTGCTGAGGTAGTCGAAGGCCCCGGCCTGGATCGCCTCGACCGCGAGGCGGGGCGTCGCGTAGGCGGTGATGAGGATGGTCGCGAGCCCTGGCCAACGCCGGCTCGACTCCCGGAGCAGGTCATAGCCGTTCATGCCTCCCAACCGCGCATCGGTGAGCATCAGCCACGCCTCCCGTTCGCCCAGCCAGCGCAGGGCCAGCTCCGCCGATTCCACCGGCACCACGCCGTAACCTTCCGGCCGGAGGATCTGCTCGAGGGAACCCCGCATGTTGGGGTCGTCGTCGACGACCAGGATGGGGGGCAGGGGGCGCATGCGGTGGTCTCAGGAGGGCGGGTCGACCTCCGACCGGCCAGGGAAGACTAGGCGGAAGCATGTGCCACGTCCAACCTCCGACTCGACCATGACCCGGCCGCCGAACAGTTCCACGTTCTGCTTCACGATGGCCAGGCCCAGGCCGGTGCCCCCCGACTTGGTGGTGAAATAGGCCTCGAAGATCCGCTCCCGGTGCTCCGGTGGGATGCCCGGACCGTCGTCGGCAATGGTCACGATCACCCCGAACTCCCCCGAGCACCGCACCCCCAGGCGAATCGTGCCCTGGCCCTCGAGGACGTCGCGGGCGTTCTTGAGCAGGTTGTCGAAAACCTCTCCGAGGCTGCGGCGGCCGAAGAGGAGCACGGGCAGCGGAGGCAGGAAATCCCGCTCGAGGCGTGTGCCAAAGCCGGCGGCTGGTGGAAACACCCGCGCCACCGCGGATTCCAACTCCTCCACGACGTCCAGACGTTCGATCCGACCCTCGGCTAGCTGGGCGAAACCGATCAGCTCCGTGAGGATCCGGTCGGAGCGTTCGACTTCCTCGCGGATGATCTGCAGGTGGCGGGCGGTGGCGAGGTCCGCGCCATTCCCCAGCAAACGCTGGAGCGAGAAGGCCGCGTTGTTGATGATCCCCAGGGGGTTCTTGATCTGGTGGGCGACCTCGGCCGCCAACCGGCCCGCCGCGCTCATCTGGTGCTGGCGGAGGGCGAACTCCGCGCCCTCCGCATCCCGCGCCCGCACCCGATCCAGCAGGACCCGCAGCTGGTAGAAGATCCCGCCCAGCAACAGCAGCGGCAGGATGCGCAGCAGGAACGGTTCCGCCGCCCGGGCCACCTCGGTCTGTTCATCCAGCCGAAGGATCCACAAATCGAGCACTCCCGCGGCGACATAGGCCAGGGCGGAAAGCAGGTTCAACGAAATCTGCAGCGGCGCCACGGGCGTGCTCAGCGCATTCCGCAGCATCAGGAGCGGGAACACCCAGAAGAGGATGCTGTCGAACCCATCCGTCACCAGGGTCAGCGCCGCGAGAAACAGGGCATCGAGCAGGGCCAGGGTGAAGAGGATCCACTGCATCCCCTTGAGCGGGATCTGGCTGAAGGCCCAGACGGGCAACGCCAGGAACGCGTTCACCAGCGCGTAGACGACGAAGATCTGGCGCAGCGCGCCCACCACCTCGAGGCCCACCTCGCCGGTGTTGGCCAGGGCCTCGATGTCCAGGGAAAAGTAGAGGAACCAACCCACGCCGAGCAGGACCACCGCCTTGACCGGCAACCCGACGTCGCGTTCGACCAACCGGATGCGCGCCGCCGCACGGGTCAGGTCCGGCTCGGGCGCCGCCAGGGCCCGCCACAGGGCCTTGAGCGGGTGCTGCAGCGGGAGCTTCATCGGGCCGTGAAGTTCCCTGGATCCCTACGCCCTGGCCGACAGGATCTCCACCACCCGGGCCACGATGCGATCGACTTCCAACAGCCGCCCCACGCCCTCGTAGCCACACGACAGCATCCCCGCGCCCGGGCCCAGGAATTCCGCCCCACGCGATTTCAGCAACGCCACATTCGCCTGGGTGGCCGGGTGCAGCCACATCCGACCGTTCATGGCGGGGGCGACGACCAGCGCCGCCGACGGATTGAGCGCCAGGGCGAGGCAGCTCAGCGCATCGTCGGCCAGCCCGTGGGCCAGCCGGGCGATGGTGTGCGCCGTGGCCGGCGCGATCAGCAGCAGGTCCGCCTCGTCGGCCAGCGTGATGTGCACCGGCTTCCACCCCTCCTCCTCGTCGTACAGGCCGGTGACCACCGGCCGGCGCGAGAGGGTCTTGAAGGGGAGCGCGGTCACGAACCGCTGGGCGTCCGCGGTCAGCACCACGTTGACGACATGACCCAGCTGAGTGAACTGACTCGCGAGATCCACCGCCTTGTGAGCGGCGATGGAACCGGTGACTCCGAGGATGATGCGCGCAGGCTGCTTCATGACTGGCTCCGGGATCAGCGAACCACCAGTCGAGTCGTCCGCACCCCGCGCAACCGTTCCACGGCAACGATCTGCCGCATGACCGACAGGTCGTGTTCCATCGTACCACTGACCACCACGTAGTCGAAATGCGGCCAATGCTCCATTTCCTCCCGCGCCACCGCGAGCCGCCCGGCGATCACCTCGGCGGAATCCTGATCGCGGTCGGTGAGTCGACGCACCTGCTCCGCCAGGGAAGGCGGCATGAGGAAGACCGACACCAGGGCGCGGGCCAGCGACGGGTCGTTCGAGGTCGCCGCGCGGATGGACTCGGCTCCCTGCACGTCCACCGCGAGCAGCACGCTCGCCCCCGTCTCCAACCGGCGGACCACCTCCGAGCGGAGCGTGCCGTAGCGATTGCCGTAGACCTGCGCATGCTCGAGGAATTCCCCCGCAGCCACCCGGCGCTCGAAATCCACCGGGGCCAGGAAATGATAGTCGATGCCGTCACTCTCCCCGGCGCGCGGGGCGCGGGTCGTGCAGGTGACCGCACGAACGAAGCCGGGCTCGGTGGCGAGCAGGCCCCGTCCGACCGTGGTCTTGCCCACACCCGAGGGGGCGGTGAGCAGCAGCAGGATCGCGGAGGTGTCGCGCTCGATGGGTTGGCTCATGGTGGCGGGGGTGGCCGGCGTCACTCGAGGTTCATGGCCTGTTCGCGGATCCGCTCGAGTTCCGCCTTCAGGGTCACCACCTCATGCGCGATGGCCGCGTCGTTGGCCTTGGACCCAATCGTGTTGATCTCGCGGTTCAACTCCTGCGCCAGGAAGTCGAGCGTCCGACCGACCGGCTCGGAGTTGACCAGGCACTGGTCGAACTGGCCGAAGTGGCTCTCCAACCGCGTCAACTCCTCGGTGATGTCGGAACGGTCCGCGAACAGCGCGACCTCCTTGAGCAACCGCTCGCGGTCGTCCGGCGTCAGCACGAGGCCCGCGGCCGCGATTCGTTCGTGCAACTGTCGCCGGTAATGCTCCGCCACCTGCGGGGCTCGTTCACGGATCTTCGCCGCCGCCTGCCGCATCAAGGCCAGCCGTTGCGTCAGGTCCTGCTGCAGGTTCGCCCCTTCCCGCTCCCGCATGGCGATCAACTGCCGCAAGGCGACCGCCAGGGACGACTCCACCGCCGGCCAGAGTGCCTCGGAGTCTCCGATCTCCTCTTCCACCTCGAGCACCCCGGGCGCCCTCAGCAGCGTGTCCAGGGACACACCACCCTCCAACCCCAGTTCCGCGGCGAGCAGTCCCAGGTCCCGCGCGTACGCCCGCGCCAGCGGACGGTTGAGACGCAGGCCGCCAGCCCGCCGTTCCTCGCCGGCATGGAAGGTCACGCGGACGGTGATCCGGCCGCGGGACAGGTGGCGGTTCAGTTCGTCCCGCATCCGGGCTTCGAGGACCTCGAGTTCCCGCGGAAGGCTCACCGAGATCTCGCTCTGCTTCCGGTTCACCGAGCTCAGCTCGACCACGATCTTCCCACCGTCGTGATTCGCCTCCCCGCACCCGTATCCGGTCATCGACCTCATAGCTGTCCGCCGACATAAGCGGGAACAGGGCCCGAGGCGAAGCGAAAACCGGCCAGAGGTGCGGGAACGAAGAGCCAGACATACCCCTGGAACTTGAAGACCGGAGGCCGACGCATTTGGGACGCGGCACGGGGGTCGAACTTGGAACTTGGACGTTCCCGCCGGCTCCGTAGCGTGGGTGTATGCGATTGAGGTCTGCCCTTGTGCCTTCGGCGACTCCTCCCAGCCCATGCACCGCCCACCGACTCACCTGGCTCCTCCTGGGCGGGCTCCTGCCCTGGATCGGCTGCGGCCCCGCCTCGCCCCCCGCAGCCCAGGCCCCGGCTCCACCCGCGGCCGCAGTCGCTGCCTCGGTCTCGGTCGAGGACCGGTTTCAGCGGCTCTCCACCCAGGGCAAGGGCTTCTACGAATCCGGCGAGCCGACCAAGGCGGTGGCCGCATTCCGCGAAGCGGTCGCCCTCCTGCCCACCCACCCCGACGCCCGCCAGAACCTGGCGAACGCCCTGCTCCACGCCAACGATCCCGTCGGCGCGGCTGAGCAGGCCACCGAGTTGATCCACCTCAACCAAAACCTCGCCGCCGCCCACTACCTGCTCGGCGCCGCCCTGCTCCGCCAGGGCCGCGCCGAATCCGCCCTGGCGGAACTGCAAACGTCCAAGGACATCGATCGCACGGTCAACGCCGTCAGTTACCTGGTCGGCCGCGCCCATCAGGAACTCGCCCACCTCGAGGATGCCTCGGCGGCCCTCGAGGAAGTCGTGCAGTTCGAGACCAACCATCCGTCCGCCCACTACAATCTCAGCCAGGTCCAAACCCGCCTGGGCCGGAACGAGGAGGCGGGGAAGTCCCTGGAGAACCACCGCGCCGTCCTCGCCCAACGGGCCGGCGCCTCGCTCGATCAATCGGCGGTCGAGAAGTGCGTCCACACGGAAATCCGCGTGCCCTTCCGCCTGGAGCAGCCCGACCCCCAGGGCACGCCGGTCACGTTCACAGACCACACCAGCGACGTGCTCGGCACCAACGCCACCCGCTTCGCGGGTCCCCTCGGGGTGATCGACATCAACCACGATGGACGGAATGACCTGGTGGTCCGGGATGGCGCCGCGGAGTTCCGACTGCTCCGCAACGAGGCCGGCCGGCTGCAACCCGCTCCCACCGCGATCAAGGTCACCCCGAACGCCCGCTACACCCGCGTCCTCGTCGGTGATCTGAACAAGGACCGCTACGAGGACCTCGTCATCCTGGGCGACCGGGGCCTCCACGCGTTCCGACTCGCCACCAACGGCCTCATGACCGAGTCCACCGCCTTCTCGAACCTGCGCAACCAACCCGCCGTCGACGGTTTGCTCGCGGACCTAGACTTCACCGGCAGCCTGGACCTCGTCCTGGTGAACCCGACCAATCACGCGGTCCGGGTCCTCCGGAACCTCGGTAATATGTACTTCACCAACGCCACCGCCGTCGCCGGGTTCCCCGCCGACCTCGGCGAGATCTCGGCCCTGGTGACGGACGACTGGAACGGGGACGAACTCAACGACTTCCTGGTGGCCCGCACGGGTCAACCTCCCCAACTCCTCACCAAGCAGCGCGGCGGCCCGCTCACGAACACGCCCCCCGTCGACCCCTGGCCCACCGGTTCCGTCCTCGCCGTGGGCGATCTCAACAATGACCTGCGCCAGGACCTGATCGTGGCCACTGACAGCGAGCTGACGGTCCTCTACAATGGGTACACCCGCCGCGACCGCGTGGCTCTCGGCCGCGGGACTGTCCGCTCCCTGCTGCTGCTCGACTACGACAACGATGGTTGGCTGGACCTCCTCGCCGCGACCACCACCGGCCTGCGCGCCTGGAGGAACAGCGGGGAGGCCGGGCTCACCGAAACCACCGTCCCGCTCGGACTCCCGGCGACCGGCACCAACGACGTGGCGGGAATCGCCGCCGCCGACCTCGACAACGACGGCGACACCGACCTCGTGCTCTCCCTTGAGGGCGCCGGGCTGCGGGTGCTGCGCAACGACGGCGGCAACGCACAGCAGCAACTCAAACTCCGGCTCCTCGGCACCCGCTCCAACCCCAGCGGACTGGGGCTCCGTATCGAGGTGACCTCCGGCAACTGGCGGGCCTTGCGCACCGTCCACCAGCTCCCCGTCGAGATCGGGGTCGGCCGAAGGGATAAAATCGACAGCCTCAACGTGCGCTGGTTCGACACCATGAGCACCGACGTCGACACCCCGGTGGTCCGGGGCGAGGTGGTGGCCCTGGTCGAGTTGGTCCGGCCCACCGGCTCCTGCCCTTACCTGTATCGCTGGGACGGGGAGCGGTTCAGCTTCGTCACCGACCTGCTCGGCGGGGCCCCGCTGGGCCTGCCCGTCGCGGAGGGACAGTACCTGGAGGCAGACCCGGACGAGATCGTCCGCATCGGCACCGACGCCGACTTTCGGGCCCGCGACGGTTACTTCACGCTGCAGGTCACCGAGGAACTGCGCGAGGTCCTCTACCTCGACGAGGCGCGGCTGCTGGTGGTGGATCACCCGGCCGACACGGAAGTCCACCCCACCGACAAACTGGTGCCGGGACGACCCTTCGCGCCCACGGGACTGGTGGGACTTCACCGCCGCGTGCCGTTGCGACAGGCAACGAACCTCGTCGGAGCCGACGTCACCGCGGCCCTGGAGCAGGAGGACGGGGTGATGGTCTCTCCCCTGCGCCTCCGGGCGCCCCAGCAGCGCGGCCAGGCCGAACCCCACGGGGTCGTGCTCGACTTCGGCCCCCTCGACACGCGCCAACCGCTCGCGTTGGCGCTCACCGGCTGGCTGCGCTTCGGCGGGGGCATGGCCAACATCGCCGCCTCGCGCGACCCCGGGCTCCCCTTCCCCTTCCCCGCCCTGGAGGTCCAGACCGGCACGGGTTGGATCCCCGTGGACACCACCGTGGGCGCGCCGTGTGGCAAGACCAAGACCATCGTGGTGGACCTCGCCGGACGTCTGCCCGCCGACGCCCATCGGCTCCGGCTCACCACCGCCTTCGAAATCCACTGGGACCGGATCGCGCTCTTTCAGCGCAACCGGGACGAAGCCCTGCGCACCACCTCCGTGGGACC
>JBBQML010000022.1:0-16531 GCA_038328885.1 Verrucomicrobiota bacterium
CGCGGGGAGGGGGCCGGACGCGGGCACGCAGTACATCCTGTTCAATCGCGCGCCTGGCCAGGGGATGCATCAAGCCGTCCCGGCGACGCTTGGACGACGGCAGTTCGAGGAAGTGCTGGCGATCTTCCCCAACCAGCGGGCGGCTCGGGTGCAGACGGGCCTCAGTTACATCTTCTCCTGCTTCCGGACGCCGCCGGCGACGACGCTCGAGGCGCTGCGGGTTTTCCTGGAAGCGTCCGAGCAAACGGCGACGCCGGTGTTGGTGCAGATTGATACCGAGCACTGGTGGGAAGCCCGGCCCGATCTTTGGAACTGGTGGGATCCGACGGGTGCGGGATATCGCCCGGCCAATCGGGAGAACGTGGAATGGACCGGTTGGTCACCCGAAAGTGCCACTCGGATCGCCTGGCGGAATTGGGGCCGGCAACTCCGGATTTTGCCCCCGCCCAACCTGGCGAGCCCTGCTTACAGGGCCGCCTGCCGGGAGGAAATCCGGCGGCTGGTGCCCGTGATCATGGACTGGCAGGCCCGGTTGCCGCAGGACAAGAAGCACCTGCTCATCGGCATCAAGCTGGGCCATGAAACCTCGATCGGCGTGAACGCCTACCACTATCCCGCCGGCAACGAACTGCTCGGCCGGCCGGCCTCCGAGGACCCGGTGCGGCCGTTGGACCCCGAGGATGTGCTGGCTCGCGGGATGGCGCAGATCGGCTACGCCGCGCTGGCCACCTCGGGGATAAGGACCAACGGGGTCCCGACGGAGGAGGAACTGCGGGATGTGGCCCAGCGCTATCTGGAGATGCTCTGCCGCGAAGCCGCCCAGGCTGGCGTGCCGCGGGAGCGACTCTTCGCGCATGGTGCCGGTTGGAAGGACGGCGAGTTGTCGTACGACGTGCCGGTGAATCCTCACGCCTGCCCGGCCTGGAGCTTCTACGGACACGCGGCCGATCCCCGGAAGGACCCCGGCGTGCAGCGCAACCTGGCCCGATCCGACGCACCCCACTGGGCCGCGACCGAATGGCTGCTGATGGGCACCGGGGAAACCGCTGCCTGGCGAAGTGCCTTGGCCAACACCCTCTCCGATCCACGCTGCCGGTACGTCTGCATCTTCAATTGGGAGAGCATCCGCTCGAGTGAGAACGCCCTGAAGGCGATCACACAACTCATCGACGACAGCCTCCCTCACGGGCCCCGTGCGAGGACGTCGGTGGTGCGCATCCGCACCTCCTCCCAGTCCTGATCCGAGTCGCCGTCCAAGCGGCGCTCGCACAGGACGAGTTCGTCCTGGGTGCCCCAGAGCCCGCGTCCGCGGGCCTGGGCCCAGTCCAGAGCGTCGGCATCCCCGGTCTTGGCCGCGAACGCCGCGAGGATGGCCAAGAGTCCGCCCTGACGATTGGCGGTCTTTTCGTGGAGGTCGGGGCGCGTGCCCGGCTGGAGGCTGCGTACAGCCTGGAACAGCACCTCGCGATCCGGGTCCCAGGGGAGTCCGCGCAGCAACCCGTGGAGCGCCGCGGCGGCCAAGTCGAAGCGACCGCGTGCGGTTTGTCCGAAGGCATCGGCGAGGTCCACGTTCAGGCGGTGGATGCCCTCCTTCTGCGAGCGACTGAGGGTGGCACCCTGACCCTGAATCAGCGCGGCGTCGGCCTCGTGCTCGGGAATGGTTGGGCCGAGCAAGTGAATCTGCAGGCCGCGGATCTCCGCGGCGCCGGCGCGGGTAATCATCTCCCAGAATCGCGCCTCGCTGAGCTGCTGTACCGAGCCGTCGCCGAGGCGAACGTCGCGTCCTTCCGGTCGTGGCGGCGACGTCACGAGGATCTCATGCGGTCCCACGTTGGTCCGACCGGCGGCGAGGAAGACGAACGGCTGGCCCGTGCGGGGGTCGATGAGCCGATCGAACGGGTGGATTGCGAGTCTGTCAGGCAAGACGGATCCCTCCGGGGAGGTCGTGGGCGCGAGGCGCAGCTGCAACCCCAGATCCTGGAGATTCCGAACCGCTTCGTGCCGCTGTGAGCGGTCTGCGAGTCGGGCCACGGCGGATCGCAGGAGGACCAGGAGGCCGAGGGCGCAGACCAGCACGACCAACCCACCTGCCACCATCCGGGTCCGACGGCGACGGGGGCTTCGGACGGGTTGGGCCAATCCCTCGACCTCCGCCTTCACCTCGCCCGCGCTCTGCTGGCGCAACTCGCGCTCCTTGGCGAGGGCGCGGAAGACGATCTCGTCGACGCGCGAGTCGATATAGGCCTTGGCCGAGGGGGCCTGGAAGCGACCGAGCGGGAGCTCGCCGGTGAGCAATTCGTAGAAAACCACCCCGAGGGAATAGATGTCGGCCCGGTGATCGACCGCGTTCGGGCTTTCGACCTGTTCGGGGGCCATGTAGTGGGGCGTGCCCACGCGAGCCCCGGTCCGGGTCAGGGTGAACTCATCGGCGTTGGTACCCGGTTCGCCGAGGATCTTGGCGATGCCGAAATCGACGATCCTCACCCGGCCTTCGGGATCGAGCAGGATGTTTTCGGGCTTGATGTCGCGGTGGAGGACGCCCTGGGAGTGGGCGTATTGGAGGGCGTCGCAAAGGTGGGGGATCAGAGCGAGGGCCTGGCCGGGCGTGAATCGGCCGGCACGGAGCGCCTGGCGGAGGTTGGCGCCGTCGACATGTTCCTTCAGCAGGTAGCAGAAGCCGCCGGATTGTCCGAAGCCCTGGATGCCGACGATATTGGGGTGGTGTAGACGGGTGAGGGTGCGCGCCTCGCGATCAAATCTTTCGACGAATGCAGGATCGGCGGCGAGTTCGCGTGGGAGGACCTTGAGCGCTAAGACGCGGCCGGATGCCCGTTCGCTGACCCGGTAGACGCAGCCCATGCCGCCGGCGCCGAGGAATCCCAGCACTTCAAGATCGGGAAAGGCGGCGGCGATCTCCTCGAGCCGGGGCGGGCTCGGCGTGCGCGGACCGGTGCCAGCGTCGCTCGGCGTGGCAGCGCCCGTGAGGAGACAGCGTGGGCACAGACCGGCCGGGGCATCCGCAGGCACCGGCGAGGAGCAGCGCGGGCAGCAGCGTTGGGATGGCTGATCGTTCATGCACCCGAGGACTGGGGTTTTCGCGGGCACCGGTTACAGGGGGTTCCGGCAGTCGGGTTTTCACCTGCAGAATAGCCTCTGCGAGCCTCATTTGGGCGGTGGGCGCTCCCAAGCCGCCTCGATCTCACGCGCGTCCCGGGGGACCTCCGTCCGCGTGGTCCCTCCACCAGGCCAGCGCACCATCACCGCACGCGGCGGACGGGGTGTGCCCAGGACGATTTCCGCGGAGTTCTGGGAAAAATACCCCGAGCCGGCGTGAACCTCCCGGGCCGGGCCGAGTGAGTCGCCGAAATCGAGCCGGACCACGGCGCCGATTCCGCGCGGATTCTCGAGGGTGCCGCGGAGTCGGATGAGCAGCCCGGGCTCTCCGCGGACATTGTGGAAGAGGCGCGTCTGATTGCCGTTCTGGGAGACCACCAGGTCGGTGCGGCCATCGCGGTCAAAGTCACCCACCGCCGCGCCGCGTTGTTCCCCGTACACCCGCACCCCGCTCTCCAGCGCTGACAACGGGTCGAGTCCACCTGCGCCGTCCCCGCGCAACCAGAGGCCGCGGCCGCCGTCGTGCCGGTCGGTCTCGGGATCGGTGGCGAAGAAGTTCTGGCCGAGGAAGACATCCTCCCGACCATCGCCGTCCACGTCGGCGACACACATCGCGAAGGCGGGCGCCAACTGTGCTGCGAAGGGCAGCGGGCGCGCCACGAGCCGATTGCCGCGGTTGAGGAACAGGGTGGTTTCCAGCCAGGTCGCCGTGAGCTCGCGGGCGCTGGCGCGGCGATCTCCGAGGATCTCGGGGATGGTGGCATCCGCGAACGCCCGGTAGGTCCCAAAGCGCTCCTGGACGAAGGGCAACGCTCGCCGGACGCGGCCGAAGTGGTGCCACGGCACGACCCGGCCAGCGGGGCCGTCGGTGTAGGCCTCGAGGAGGTCCACCCGGCCGCCGCCGTTGAAATCCCCGTAGAACAGGTGGAGGGGTCGCTGGGCCTGGGGGCGATAGCGTGTGTTGGTTCCCCAGTTGGACACCAGCAGATCCATCCGGCCGTCGCCGTCGAGATCGCCCGCGGCAATGCCCTGCCACCAGCCGCGGAAGTCCGCCAGGCCCAGCTTCGCGGTGGCCTCCTGGAAGCGCCCCGCCCCGTCGTTGTGGAAGATGCGCGGCGGGCCCCAGTCGCACGCCACCGCCAGTTCGGGGTAACCATCGGCATCGAGATCGGTGAACACCGCGCCGTTCACCAGGCCAAGGCCCTGAAAGACCGCGCGGCTGGGCTCATCCGGCACCCACCCCTCGGGTTGGCGCCGGAACAGTCTCGAATCGGCCGCCTCGGGATAGCGCCCCGGACGAAAGCGACCACCGACAAACAGATCCAGATCGCCATCGCCGTCGATGTCCGCGAGCGCGAGCGGCCCTGGTTCACTTGCGTCCGGCGGCACCGCATCGGTGACCGTGCCAGTGGCAAAATCGAGCTGCATGACGGAGGCCGGCTCGTCCTCGGCTCCGCCATGGTTGGACATCCCGGCGAGGAGGCGCGACGGACCACCGCCCTGCCAGACGACGAGTCCGGTCAGGTCGCGAGAGACCGGTTGGGTCAGCGCGTTGGTGAGTCGTATGAACCCGCCGCGGGTGTCGTTCCGAAAGAGCGCCAGCGAACCGCCGCGCGCCGCCCCGAGGATCAGGTCCTGCCAACCATCCTCGTCGAAGTCATGCCAGGCGACGCCGGGTCCCGCCTGGCTGAGTTTCCGCGGCAGGAGCGGCTGGCGGGCGAAGTCGTCATGCCCCGACTCCCGGTGACTATGGAGCAACCGACTGCTCAGATCCTCGAACAGCGGGGGGGGCGACGGGGGGGACCGTGGCGGGGAGGGTGACGCGCGGGTGGTCTCGGGCTCGTCGATCTCGTAGAGGTGATTCGCCAAGACCCCTTCGACCGTGCTGATCGGCCCGCTGCGCCAGCGGATCTCCAACTGCATTTGGTTGGTCAGGGTGCCGGCGGCGAACACCCGCATCGGATCGTCGCTCGACAGGTAACGCCCGCCGCAAATCAGCTCCTGGCTTTGCTGAGGCACCGCACCTCCCCGCAGGATGACCCGCGCCCCGATGCCACGGGTGTTCGGGGCCTGCCCGCGAAGGCGCACGGCGACGCGCGGCGCAGGACTGTTGTTCCGGTAGAGCCCCGCGGGGCCGTTCAGGTTGTTCACCGCCACATCCAGGTCCCCGTCGCCATCGAGGTCCGCCAGCGCCATGCCCTGCGAGATGCCGATCTCGGCGAAGCCCCACCGGGCGCCGACCTCCTCGAAGGTCAAGTCCCCACGGTTCCGGAAGAGGAGATTCGCCTGGCGCAAGGCTGGAAACTTGCGGCGCAGGGCGAGCGCCTCGACGTCGGACAACTTGCGCGACTGGCGCGCGGCCTCGAGTTCGTCGGCCACGTCGATGTCCTGGACGTCGCGCTCGAAGCCGGTGGCGATGAGGACGTCCTCGTAACCATCCAGGTCCACATCGAGGAACGTCGGCGCCCAGGACCACTCCGACGCCTCAAGGCCCGCGGCCTGGGCGATCTCCGCGAAATCGCCGTCGCCAAGGTTGAGAAACAGGGTGTTACGGGCCGCCTGGGGGCGGTCATCGAAACGCCCCGGCTGCGCGTGGACGAACTTGTGGTTGCTGATCTGGACCTGCCGAAGTCGGTGCTCCCGACTCACCATGTCCGTGACTAGAAAATCGTCGAGTCCGTCCCGATTGAGGTCGGCGAAATCCACCCCCATCGAGAACCAACTCGTCTTGCGAAGCGCCTCGCGTCGGAGAGCACGGAACCGGCCATCCCGCTGGTTGATCCAGATTCGATCCTCCGACGCCATGTCGCTGCAGACGTAGAGGTCGGGCCAGCCGTCGCCGTCCATGTCCCGGAACATCGCGGTGAGGCTCCAGTCGTACCAGGGTTCACCCATCGGGACGCCGTCCTGGTCCAGAAACCGGCCGGCCGCGAGGTTCTGGGCGCGAAACCGGCCGCCTCCTTTGTTGATGAAGAGCGTGTCGGCCTCGCCGTTTTCCATGAGGTTGCCGGCCGCATCCACGCTGAAGCGCCCCAGGAGATCCGGCTCGGTGGTGGGACGCCCGTCGAAGGCGGTAACCACCAGACGCCCCTCGACGCGATTTATCCGGAGGCGGACGCCGAACCGGTCGCGAATTGTGGAGGTGCGGTAGTTCGCCACGTAGACATCGAGATCGCCGTCCCCGTCGATGTCGGCCAGTGCAAGCGACATGCTGCCCGCCAGCGAGCCGGTTCCGGCGACGCCGGTGGTTTCCGCGAAGCGGCCCAAGCCGTCGTTGAAGAAGCAGGCGGTACCGCGCCCGAGCGCGTTGACGAGCAGGTCCAGATCACCGTCGCCGTCGAGGTCCGCCAGGGCCACGCCGCTCGTATCGCGGTTGATCGCGGCGAGGGCGGGGGTGGTGATCTCGTGGAATCGCCAGTTGCCGTCGTTGCGAAACAGGGCATTCGGACCGTCGAGAGCTCCCAGGTAGAGGTCAGGCCGGCCGTCGCCGTCGACATCGCCGAGGGCGACTCCCGAGCCGTTGAGCAGGATGTGGTTGGTGAGCGACCGGGATTCGGCGAGGTGGTTGGTGAAGTTCAAGCCGATGGCCGCAGGGGACATCAGGGTGAAGCCGGCGGTTCCGTCCGCCGGGACGCGCAGTTCGGTGGCTCGATACCCCGGTCGTGAGGCGGGCATAATCACCCGGGCCGGTTCGGCAGCGCGGCCTGAGGTTGCGAGGCCGGCCAGGGCGAGGGACACGACCACGCCCACGGTCCGGCAGGCAGGCGGGGTCCGGTGAAACAAAGAGACCGGGCCCGAGGGCCCGGTCTTGCTCGACGTCGGATTCACCGGGCGGCTACTGGGCCAGGCGGTAGAATTTCGGGCCGCCCGTTCCGGGAGCCACACTGTAGGGGCTGGTCGGCGTGCCTGCCACGTCGCTCCAGGCCTTGAGGTCGGACGATTCCTGGAGGGTTCCGGCACCCGTCCAGGTGATCTGGACGTTGCCACCCGTCAGTTGGATCGAGCCGAACTTCGCCACCTGCGCGACGTAGGACTTGAAGAAAGACCCTGGGATGGGCGTGAGCGAGGCCGCGGGCGTTGTGTCGCCTTCCTTGCGCCAGGCAACCTCGCAGAAGTCACCGCCGCCACCTTCCTTGTAGACTGCTGCGACATAGTAACTCTGTCCGGCGGTGAGTTGGATCGGCTCGGAGGTCTGGGTGTTGAGGGCCCCTTCGGCGTTGGTTGGCTCGAGAAACGCGTTGCAGCAGGCGTTTTCCTGCGCGACGGCACTGGCGGCGGCGGGATCGATCCCGGTGCTGACCAGGAGTTGCGAGCCGTCGTCGCTGCGGATGAAGAAGCGGTACAACCCGCTCTCCGTCGGCGTCAACCAGCCCGAGATCCGGCCTCCGAAGCGTTCAGCCACATTGTTGAGACCTGGCGAGGTCGTGAACGCAGTGAGCAACTCGCGGCGCGAGGCCAGATCCGGATAGCTGGCGTCGCCGAACAAGTCATCGACCGTCCCGCCATCGATGCCGGTGCCGTCGACGCCCTGGTACATCTCGAACAAGAGGAACCCGGCGGTAAGGCCCGGCACCGTAAAGCCCCGGGTGGAATTGGCGGCGATGAAGTTCGCGTTGGCGGAGACGTCACGGATGCCGCTGACCGTCAGGGTGTACTCGGTCCCGCTGGTCAGGGCGCTGGTGTTCAACGAGACGCGGGTCGGGCTGACGACCGTCGCGGAAGCCACGGTGGCACCGCCGCTGAGCCGGTAATTGGCCGCGGCGCCGGCCGTCGCCGAGGTCACCGGCTCGGAGAAGTCAACCAGCACGTAACTCACACTGGGGGACTTGCCGGCGGTCGCGGAGGTGATCGTCGGGGCGTTGGTGTCGGAAACAACCGTCAGGGTCACGGGCGTCGTGGTCAGGTTCCCCAGGGGGTTGGTGACCTTCAGCACGTAGCTGCCCGAGTCGGCGACCTGGGCCTTGAGGAGGGTAAGCGTCGCCTTGTGGGCCCCTTCCGTGAGCGAGACCTTGTAGTTCGCGTTGGTGAGCACCACGTCCGCGCCGTTGACGGTCCACTGGTACTTGTTCGGGCTGCCACTGACCACCGCGGAGAGGGATACTTCGACATTCTCCTCGGTCTCCACGGACTGGGGGCCGGCGACGATGGCCGGAGCCGTGTTCTCGACCGTGAAAACACCGAAGCCGAGGCTGCCGCCGGTCCATAACACCAGAGACTTCCCGGAGTTGGCCGCCGCCCCGCTCACGGGATACACGTTCAGGTCGGCCTCGTACGCGTAGTCATGCCCGGTGCCACCGTTGCCGTTCGGATCGACGATCGGCTCGTCGGTCTCATACACCGGCACTTTGAAGGAGCTGGTGCCGGAGGCGATCAGTCCGTCGAGCGTGTGCACGCCCACCCAGGCGGGCTTGAAGACGGCGTCGGGACTGGTCACCGCGCCGAACTGTTGGTCCCAGCTCGGGATCGCGTAGGTGACCAGGTAGTCAAGGCCATCCTTGGTGTCGGTGATCTGGACCCAGTTGCCGTCGTAGTACGCCACGCCGTCGACCTTGTGATCGAGCGGGATGCCGTCCTTGCCGGCTGCTTCCCAGCGAAAGGCGGGGAGGTTTCCGCCGGCCGCCTCGTCGCGATCGAAGAATCCCGGCCGGCCCGTGCCGTCCTGGCGGGGGGGCGCGCCGTCGCCCTGCGGATTCTTGGTGTAGCGGTTCGGTCGGGCTTCCCACCCGGTGCCCGGGAAGTGGGTCTCGTAGGTCAGTTGGAGGCCGGGCCGCGCCGGGTCGGTCGGGTACGAGGTGATGGAACTTGGCTGACCGCCGAGGGCGTACGTTCCTTTCTCGCCGCCGCTGTCGCGGTCATCCAGGCGGGCGATCGGCTCGAAGGTGACGCCGCCATCGGTGGTGACGAACTGCTGCGCCTGGTGGCTGGCGCGCCAGGTGCCGCCCCCGATGAAGAGCTGCGTGTCGTTGCCGGCGCCGGAGACACGGAAGGACCGCCAGCGCCAGCTGGCGCTGCCGTCCCCACCGCTGCTTTCGTCACCGGACGGCTCGCCCGGAACCGGCTCCACCCAGGCCTCGGTAGGGGTGGCAGACCACGTGGGACGACCGGCCGGGAAATTCGGATCCGCCACGGTTCCGGACGGGGCGTAGCGGAGCACCTTGTATCTGTACCCGGTGTAGATTGCCCGCTGGCCGTTGGAACCGTCCTGCACGCCGAACTTCCACCACGCATAGAGCGTGGACTGGGTGGCCAGCGCAACCCGATTGATCTCGGTCTTCAGCGCCAGTCCCAGCGGCTTTCCAGTCTTGGCATCGATCCAGATCAGGGACCGGTCCGGATATGCTGCGGCGGTCGCCTTCTGCTCCGCGCTCAGCGACGGGTCGTCCTCGTTGATGCCATTCTCGCGGATGCCGAGGAGATAGTGGTCGTCGTCGTACCGGCTGAAACTGACGTAGCTGTCGATGACATCCCGGCCGGAGAACCCGTACGTGGCGTCCCCGGTTCCCCCCGCCTTCACGAGGGTTGGAAACTTGTCCTCCGCAGCGACGTTGACGAGTCCGTTCAGGTGCTGAACCCAGACGGGTGTGACTTCCTGGGCCAGCGCCACCGTGGTGGCGGCCAGACCCAGCAGGGATCCAAGGAATGCGTGAAATTTCAGGGCGTGGTATTTCATACGAATCAGATCGGCTCTCGATACGGATCGGCTCTCGATACTCAGGATTGCGACCCGGCAGGGGTCGCCCGAGCGGACGACGACGACCACGGAAGCCCGGGGTAGAGGTCGGTGGTCGCGAGGAATGCAGGGCAGCCCTCGCGCTCACCTTGACGATAGGAGCGCTGGCATCCACCCCCGTCAAGTGTCCGCACCGGAACAGTCCTCACCACCCCGAGATCACCCGGCACCTCGTTGGACATTCCTAACCCTTCCTTGCTCTGCTGCCGGGTGACGCGAGCCATCTCTCTCCCCTCGCCCGTTCCGAACGGCCGTCCATCCCGTCGCGACGGAGCCACCTGCTCGCGCGGAGCAGGGGGGGTAGCCGCCTTACGCGAACCCGCGCCAGCAAAGGCTCCCCTCAACCTGCGGCCTCAGGATCGGGCGGGTTTTCAATGCACCTTGGGTGGAGTCTCTTTAATCAAGACCCTTAGCGGGGCTCCGATCCCCGGGCGTGGCTGCGAAAGTGCCCACCAACGGTGGTCACACCCGCCCACCCCAACACTTTCGACCAGAAGCTGCGGTTCTTCAGTGTTGCTCATCCGATCAATGCCTCGACATCCGTTGGCAACTCGAACGTGCCGCCGCCATTCGCCGCTTGCCCGGCCCTCTACCGGACAGGACGGGAGGCGGGGCGCGACCGAATGGACGCCGGACCACGGTCCGGGGGACCCGGGGCGTCGGAACCAAGCAACCGCATGAACATTCCAAGAATCCCAAAAATCCCAGGAATCCTCGCCGTGCTGGCCCTAACCCTCCTGTTGGGGCCGGCGCCCCGTGGATTAGCCCAGACCGCGCCCGCCCCGGACATCATCGGTCTCTCCCGGCCGGTGGCGGGTCAGATGCAGCTGATCTTCCACGGCAAGACGGGGCCGTTCCGGGTCCAGAGCAGGAGTTCGATGGACCCCGCCGCCCCGTGGTTTGACGTGATCGCGGCGAAGGTGACCGAGATCCAGACAGGCGTTTTCATGGCGCTGATGCCGATCGTCCCGCTGGACGACCTCGGGTTCTACCGGGTGGTGAACGAGAACGAGACCATTGCCGAACTGAAGGGTTGGACCTACCTCGTGCAGGTCTCGGCTCCGGCCAACAAGAGCCACTTCGTGGCGGGGGAAAGCCCGGTCATCACTGTCACGATCCTCGACAATTTCGCGCAGGGGATCACCCGGGATTCCTTCTCGACGCTGAATCTCTACATGCACGGTCCCGAGGATCCCAAGCTCACCAAGACCGCGGTGAAGCTCCTCAATGCGACCACCGACCGAACCAAGACGCCGCACCACTACATCGACCTCAAGAAGAGCGCCGATGTCCAGGTGAACGGCAACGTGATCACCTACACCCTGAAGCCGATCACGGACGAAGAAGCGGGCTCCTACACGGTCACCGTGTATGCGGTCCGGGGCGATGACATGGTCCAGCAGATGATGAAGTTCGCGGACGTGCAGATCGGCACGGGAACGGTCGAGCTGCCGATCACCGCCAAGGCCAGTTGCACGGCCTGCCATGAGGGCACCATGAGCGGCAAGATGTACATGCATCATGTCGATGTTGGCCGGAGCCCGGTCGGCAGTTGGTCTCTCGACTACCAGCCGGAGAAGAGCTGCAAGGCGTGTCACAACAACGATGGATACGCCGCCTTCGCGGATCCCTCCGCGCCGGGTGGCCGGCGGTCGGACCACATCGTGATCCGGGCCCACGGCGTGCACATGGGCGAAGGGCTGGCGTCGCACTTCAATACGAACAGCGTGACCGGGAACTTCCGGGACTACCTCGGCGTCGTGTTTCCCGTGAACGTACGGAACTGCACGTCCTGCCACGTCGACAACCGGTGGAAGACCGAGCCCTCGCGACTGGCCTGCGGAAGCTGCCACGACAACGTCTGGTTTGGCGCGCGGGCCGAGGTCCCCGCCGGCATGGTCACGCACTCGGGAGGCTCTCAGTCCGGGGACGCCATGTGCACGGTCTGCCACGCCGCGGATGAAGGAGGCATGGCGAAGTCGGTCACCGCCGCCCACCTCGTCAGCCCGCCGCCTTACAAGAACCTGATCTCGCTGGAGTTGACGCCGCCGGCGAATGGGTCGTTCTACACCGCCGGCGACAAGCCTGTCGTCACCGTCAAGGTGCGCGACGCCGTCTCGGGCGCGACGGTGGACCCGGCGACCATCAGGGAGCCCCTGGTCTCGACCAACATTCAGCCTACGGAGTGGCGCAACGCGGATTTCTTCGTTTCAGGGCCGCGCTCCTTCACCGTACCCGTCCTCACGACTGCGGCAGCACTGAATGACCCCCTGGTCAGCCGCGCGAACAACGACATCCGTGTGCGCAAGGATCCGACCAAAGAGGACGTGGCGGTCACGCGCTCCGCCGACGCCATCCTCTACCAACTCGGCGAAGTCACCAATCTGGCCGCGGGAACGTACACGGCGTATGCGGAATTCCGGCCTGCCTCCGGCCAGGGCGGCTACGCCGTGCTGAACTTCCAGGTCGGCTCGACGAATGCCGAGCCGCACATCACGCCGGCCTCCGCCTGCATCAGTTGCCATGCGGACTCCCGGATTCACGGCACTTCCCGGGCGAACACGATGACCCCGGACCTCTGCAAGAGCTGCCACGACTACAGCCACCAGATGGCCGGCAAGACCAGTTGGACGACGTCGCAGTGGGGTTTCGGGGTTTCTCCGCTCGTCCGCCGGGTCCACGGGGCTCACTACGGCAAGTATTTGTACAAGGGCAACGAAAACGGCGGCGGCGGCCTGTCGGAGATCATCTTCCCGCAGGACGTCCGCAACTGCACGAAGTGCCACTCGGATCCGAAGAGCACCTCGTGGAACGACCGGCCCTCGCGGCTCGCCTGCCTGTCGTGCCATGATAGCACCGCCTCCACCACCCACGCTGCGTTGATGACGTTGGACGCGACGCCAGCGGACCCGTACAGCGGGGACGAAACCGAAACCTGCAACATCTGCCACGGCGCGCAAAGCGAGCAGAGCCCGAAGAACGTGCACTCCATCGCGAACCCGTACGTTCCGCCGTACCCGCGCGAGCCTTAGTCCCGGCCCCCGGGGCGGACGCCCGGGGCGCGGTCGCTCCAGCGTTTCGGCCTCGCTGATCCGGCCATCTGTCGTTGAACGAGGCGCCTCGCCCGCAAGGGTGAGGCGCCTGTTGTTCTATTGATCCATCCCACGGTCGTCGGGGTGGCAGGCGGATCCGGGCCGGCCCTGGCGCCAGGAGCGCCCTCGTCGCCCCGGATGTCAGCACCCGGGGTCAGGGGAGACGGGTCAGGCAGCCGGCTTGGTGCCGGCCTCCGCGGCGGCGGCGGCGGCGGCGCGTTTGCCCGTAATCGCATCGACGATGCGACGGGCGACCTCGGGCTTCTCCGCGAGGGTCTTCCGCGCGGCTTCGCGTCCCTGACCGATCAACTCCCCGGCGAACTGAAGCCATGCTCCCTTCTTGTCCACGACGCCGTTATCGACCCCCACATCCAGGATGCACCCTTCCTGGTCGATGCCGTGGTTGAACAGGATGTCGAACTCGGCCTCGCCGAAGGGCGGCGCGACCTTATTCTTCACCACCTTCACCTTCACATGATTGCCCACGGCGGCACCGGTGGCGTCCTTGAGCGTGTCCTTGCGGCGAATGTCGAGCCGCACACTGGCGTAGAACTTGAGGGCCTTCCCGCCCGGGGTCGTCTCCGGGTTCCCGAACATCACCCCCACCTTCTCGCGCATCTGGTTGGTGAACAGGCATGTGGTCTTGGCCCGGCTCAGAATCGCGGTGAGCTTCCGGAGGGCTTGGGACATCAACCGCGCCTGCATGCCCATGGTGGCCATGCCCATCTCACCCTCGAGCTCGGCCTTGGGAACCAGGGCGGCCACGGAATCGACCACGATGACATCCAGCGCGTTGGAACGTGCGAGCGTCTCGCAGATCGTCAGGGCTTCCTCTCCGGAGTCGGGTTGCGACACCAGCAGGTCATCCAGGTTGACTCCGAGCTTGCGGGCGTACTTGGGATCGAGGGCGTGCTCCGCGTCGATGAACGCCGCCAGGCCTCCCGAGCGTTGGGCGTTGGCGATGACGTGCAGCATAAGCGTGGTCTTCCCGGACGACTCGGGACCGAAGATTTCCACCACGCGGCCGCGGGGCACACCCCCGACGCCCAGGGCGAGATCGAGTGCGAGGGAACTGGTGGAGATCACCTCGATCTTGTGGAGCGCCGAGACCGCGCCCAACCGCATGATGGCCCCCTCGCCGTACTGCTTGGTGATGCTCGAGATCGCCGCGTCCAGGTCCCGCTGGTGCGCGGGGGACACCGTGCGCACCGGCTCCGGCGCGCGCGGCTCGGGGGTCTTGGGGTCGGCGGTCTTGGCTTCGACAGGGGCTTTGGCTTCGGCTTTCGGCGGCATGGCGGCGATGGTCAGGGAGAGTTGGTTCGATTGCGACTGCCGTCGGTAAAGCAGGCCGAAGCCCGTGCGGCAAGAAGGTTCGACTTTCGCTTTGACTTCGCCAGGAGGCGGATGGTTAGAGGGCCCGCGACGGCGGACCTTCGTCCGCTGCAAGGAGGAAAACATGAAACAAACAGTATGGGGCTGTCTGGCCGCGCTCGGAATGGCGGCCTGCGCAGCAACCGCACCGCTCCCGGCGGTCGCGGAAGAAACGGGCCCGACGTCGGGCATCACCACCACGAAACCGGCAGCCAGCCTGCCACCGGCAAAACCCGGCAAACGCACGACCTACCCGTTCCGCGGGGTCATCGCCACGGTGGACGCCAACGCGCGCACCGTGACGCTGACTGGCCGTACGGCGCGCCGCGTGATCGCCGTGCTGCCGGAGACGCGGTTCACGCGGGACGGGGGTCCGGCGAGCCTCGACGACCTGAAGTCGGGCGAGGCGGTCGGCGGCACCCTCCGCAAGACCAGCGAAGGCCGCGAGGAGGCGCTGCTGATCCGCATCGGGGCGCGCCCCGATACGCGTTCCACGCCCGGCTCGGCGGCGGCGCCGACCCGGGAGAGGGACGACGGCGCCCCCTGAACCAAGCTGGAGGGGGACCAGTCGGAGAGCCGGCTGATTCCCCCGGAGAACGAGAGGCAGGGCCCGGCCCTGCCTCTTTCGTTTCGAGCGGCATCCCCGTTTGACCCGGCTTCCTGCCACTCCTAATGTGACCTCCCTTTCTTATGAAGATTGTCGTCTGTGACCCCGTTTCGCCGAAGGGCATCGCGCTGCTGCAACAGCGGCCGGAATTCGTGGTGGATGTCATCGGCAAGAAGCTGCCGGAAGCAGAACTTCTCCCCAGGGTGCGCGACGCCGTCGGGCTGGTGGTCCGGTCCGAGACCCGGATCACTCGGGCGGTCCTCGAAGCAGCACCAGGGCTGCGGGTGGTCGGGCGGGCAGGCGTGGGGGTGGACAACGTGGACGTCGAGGCCGCCACTTCCCGTGGCGTGGTGGTGATGAACACCCCCGCCGGGAACACGATTTCCACCGCCGAGCTCACCTTCTCCATGCTGCTGGCCATGGCCCGCAAGATCCCCCAGGCCCATGCTTCCATGAAGGCGGGCGAGTGGAACCGCAAAGCGTTCTCGGGGATCGAGGTTTACCGGAAGTCCCTGGGCGTCCTCGGCATGGGCCGCATCGGCAGCGAGGTCGCCCGCCGCGCCCGCGCGTTCGGCATGCGTGTCCTGGCCCATGACCCGTACCTCTCGGCCGCCCGCGCGCAGGCCATGGACGTGGAACTCGCCACGCTCGACAAGCTCTTCTCGGACGCGGACTTCATCACCGTCCATCTGCCCATGACCGACGAGACGCGCGGCATGATCGACGCCGCGGCCCTCGCCCGGATGAAGCCCGGGGTGCGGCTCCTCAATTGCGCCCGCGGTGGCATCATCGTCGAGGCCGACCTGCTCGCCGCGTTGCAGTCCGGACACGTGGCCGCGGCCGCGCTGGACGTCTACGAGGTGGAACCTCCTGCTGCGGATCACCCCCTGCGGGCGCTGCCGCAAGTCATCCTCACGCCGCACCTCGGCGCCAGCACGGACGAGGCGCAAGAGAACGTGGGCATCGAGGTCGCGGAGGCCATCACGGCCTTCCTCCTCCAGGGGGAGGTCAGGAACGCGGTCAACCTCCCCGCGCTCGACGCCAAGACCTACGAGCACCTGCGTCCCTACCTGCTGCTCGGCGAGAAGCTGGGGCTGCTGCTGGCGCAACTGGCACCCAAGCAACTCGACCGCGTCTACATCACCTACGGCGGCAAAGCCCGCGACCTCCCCACCACCGACCCGGTCACCCGCGCCATCCTGCGCGGGCTGCTCGCCCCGAGCGCCGGGCCAGATCTCAACGATGTCAATGTCCGGTCCGTCGCGGCCAATCGCGGTCTTGTCGTGGAGGAAAAGCGCTCGGACGAGCCGGTCACGTTCAACGAGTGGCTCCATGTCGCGGTGTTCTCCAACGGGGAGAAGACCTCCGCCGGCGGCACCTTCTTCGGATCCCCGGACAACCCCCGGATCGTGCGGGTCTTCAGCACCGCCACCGAGATCCCCATCACCGGCATCCTTCTGCTCCTCCGCAACAAGGACCGGCCGGGGATCGTGGGTCATCTGGGAACGCTCCTGAGCCGGCACCAGATCAACATCGCGAGCATGACGCTGAGCCGCGATCGCGCAGGTGGCCGGGCGCTGACGGCGCTGATGCTGGACAGCGTGCCGCCCGAGGAGA
>JBBQML010000023.1:0-16486 GCA_038328885.1 Verrucomicrobiota bacterium
TCGTTGCTCTCCTTGACCCCTCCGCACAGGGCCTCGCGGAGCCGTTGGAGGGGCAGCGTGAGGTTGTCGGCGCCCCGAGCGGGGCGGCGGATGCGGCGCTCGGTCCAACTGCGCCGTGGCGCCGGTCCGCCTTCCGCTGATGCTTCGCCGGCCCGCGCACCGCCTTTGGACTCGGCGGCGATGCTCTCACAGGCGTTTTCGACCGCCTCGAAGAACCGGTCGCCTTCGCCGAGGGCGTCGGCGACCAACCTCACCGCCTGGCCTTCGCGCAGGGTTCCGAGGAGGCCTTTCTCCGTGCGTGGGTTCCAAAGCCGGTTCAGCGCGAAGCGGAACTGGCCGCTCGACACGCTGAGCCCGATGTGGCGGGACGCCACCTGCTCGACGGTGTGGGCTTCATCGAAGATGAGGAAGTCGTTCCGGAACAGCACCCCGCCCTCCTGGTCCTCATCGACCCCGCCCAGGAGCGTGAAGAACAGCGTGTGGTTCAGGACCAGGACATCCGCGGCGAGGATCCGCTGGCGGGCGCGTTGAAAGAAACAAACCCCGTGGTCCTTGCCGAACTCGCTCGGGAAACCACACTGCTTGGGCGAGCACAGGCCGCGTTCCGAGCAGACGTGGGACCAGACCTTGGGATCAGGCTCGATCTCGAAGTCCGAGAGCGTGCCGTCCTCGGTGGTGCGGGCCCATTCCTCGATCCGTCGCAGTTCCTGCGCCTCGGGGGAGGTGAAGAGACCCTGGGCGTGGAGCAGGGCCTTGTGCAGCCGCCGACGGCAGAGGTAGTTCGCCCGCCCCTTGAGCATCTGGAAATCGAACTGCACCGGCAGGACTTGCTGGAGCATGGGCAGGTCCTTGTCCACCAACTGCTCCTGCAGGTTGATGGTGTGGGTGGAGATGACCGCTTTCTTCTTCCTGCCCACGGCAAAGAGGATCGCCGGTACGAGGTAGGCGAGGCTCTTGCCGACCCCGGTCCCGGCCTCCACGGCGAGATGCTCCCCCCGCTCGAGGGCCCGGGCCACCGCCACCGCCATTTCCTGTTGTTGCGGTCGGAACTCGAAGTTCCGTGCGGCGGAGAGGGGCCCCCCGGGCGAGAAGAACGCCGCGACCTGCGCCTCGAGACTCGTGTCGGGCGCGCCGGAGGTGGGTTCCGCGAGGCTGATCATGCCGGCCTGGGCTGCTCGCACGGGCCGCCGTGATGGTGCGGTCGACATCCCCGGATGCAAAGCGTCCGCTCATGCCGCGTGGCAATTCTCACGTCACGTCGCCTGGCAGGGGACGGCAGGGGGCATCGAAAGGCGGTTCCGATCCAAAGGAACCCTTCCGACATCAGGCTCCGGAATCCACCCTCTGAACCCATGCACCCCGGGTCGGTGGGGTGCCCCGGCGACTCAGGCCAGGTTCGGCCCGACAAAGGGCAACGCCACGATCACGCCCCGCAGGCCGGCGTCGTTGCTTCCCACGCACAGTTCCGTTCCGGGCGCGTTGCATTCCCGTCGCACGTAGCCGAGGGCGATGGGGACCCCGAGTTCCGGCGAGCGGGTCGAACTCGTCAGGTAACCGACCTCGCGGCCCTCCCGGAACAGCTTGGTTCCCCGGGCCGGCAATTCCGGCAACTCACCTTCGAGCCGTAGTCCGCGCAGGGACTTGGCGACCTGGCCGTAAGTCCGGATGCGCGCGATGACCTCCTGGCCGCTGTAGCAGCCCTTCGTGTAGCTGATCGCCCGGGCCTCGATCCCCGCTTCGGGAGCCAGGTTGGTTTCGTCCATGTCGATCCCGAAGCGCGGGATGCCCGACTCGATCCGCGCCACTTCCATGGCCGTCCAACCGGTCAGGCGCCCCCCGCAGCAGCCTGCTTGCGCCGCCAATTGGTCCGCCAGCAACGACAACGCGGCCACCGGGGCGAAGAGGTCAAAACCCCGGGTCCCGAAGCGCGGGTGGTTCATGAGGTAGACCGAGCCCAGCGCGGGATCGACGACGGTCAGGTGAGCCAGTGCCTCCCCGGGCAGGGCCGGGAACAATGCCAGGCCCTCCACCGCCCGCGCCGCCCGCGGGCCTTGCACGCTGAGGAGTCCGTACAACGGGGCCGCGTCCACGATCTGGACGTCGTCGGCGATGATGAACTGTTCCAGTCGCGCCGCGACCGCCGGCGATCGGCCCGGTTCGCAATCCAGCAGCAGTTCGTCCGCCAGGGCGAAAACCGTCAGATCCGACAGGATCTTCCCCTTCTGGTTGACCAGGGCGGCATAACAACCCTGGCCCGGTCGGAGGTCCCGGACATTATTGGTGACTTGGCCGTTCAGGAGTTTGTGACGATCGGCACCCAGGAGTACCAGGCGCCCGCGGGTGGAAAGATCGATCACCCCGACGGTCGATCGCAAGGCGTGGTGCTCCGCCGCCGGGTCCCCGTAGTCGCCGACCAGTTCCGCCCCGTTCAGTTCCATGAACCGGGCACCGTGGTCCGCCTGCCAGTCGTGCAAAACGAGCTTCGTCACCGCGCCAGAGTGCCAGACCTGATCTTGGCTGCAAACGAGGGACCGGCGGAGCCCGGCCGGCATGGAGGGCTGTGGGAAGCCAAGCGCAGCGCCAGCGCCTGCCTCCGCCCTTAAGGGCGCCTCCCCAGCCTGCTCAGCCGCGCAACGCCCAGCCGAGTTTTGTTGGTTGCGAAGATAGAGACTCTTCTTACCGTGCGGCCGCTTGCCGCGCCTGGGAGGTTCCATCTTGGTTCCCCACGCGGGAGCGTCCGACCCGGCGCAAGCGCAGAGCCCACGCCATCCATGAATAATACCACCACGACACACCGTTGGCGCTTCTTCCGCGCCGGGGGGCTGGACCAGGTCCGGTTCGACAGCGCCGACGACTATCGTGACCTCAAGAGCCTCGACCAGAAGCTCTGGGTGGCCCTCGCCTGCCCGGTCAAGGGGCTCGAGTTCGACGAGAAAACACTCGCGTTCATCGATGGGGACAAGGATGGCCGGGTTCGCGCTCCTGAAGTCCTGCAGGCGGTGCAATGGGCCGCGGAGCATCTCAAGGATGTGGGGGCGCTCAAGGAGGGCGTGGACGCCTTGCCGCTGGATCAGATCAACGACCAGACGCCGTCTGGCGCGGCGATCCTCGCCTCCGCGCGGCAGATCCTGAAGGATTTGAGGATACCCGACGCCACCTCGATCTGCCTGGCAGACGTCGCGGACACGGCGAAGATCTTCGCCCAGACGAAGTTCAACGGGGACGGCATCGTGCCGGTGGACGCCGCTGAGACGCCCGTGCTCCAGCAGGTGGTCACCGAGATCATCAGCGTCCTGGGCCCGGAACTGGACCGCAGCGGAAAGCCGGGGGTGTCCCAGGCGAAGGTCGATGCTTTCTTCGAACAACTGGCGGCCTACGAGACCTGGGCCAAACAGGGCGAGGCCAATATCGCCGGGACCAAACCGCTGGGCGACGCCACTGTCGTCGCCCTGGACGCCCTGAAGACGGTTCGGGGCAAGGTCGACGACTTCTTCGGCCGCTGTCGCCTCGCGGCTTTTGATTCGCGGGCGCTCCTGGCGTTGAACCGCAAGGAGGAGGAATACCTCGCGATCGCCGCCAAGGACTTGAACATCACCGCGCAGGAGGTCAGTGGTTTCCCGCTCGCGCGGATTGAGGTGGGGCGTCCCTTGTCGCTGAAGGAGGGACTCAATCCCGCTTGGGCCGGCGCTATCGCCCGGTTGAACGAGGTCGCCATCACCCCCTTGGTGGGCAAGGACAAGACCGTGCTCACCGAGGTCGAGTGGTCCGAGCTCAAGGGCAAACTGGCGCCGTTCGAAGCCTGGTCTGCGTCCGAACCGGTCGTGCCCGTGAAGGCGCTCGGTCTCCCCCGGATCCGCGCGATCCTGGCCACGACGGCCCAGGCTGACATCGGAAAGCTCATCGCGGAGGACCGCAAGTTGGAGGCGGTCTTCGGGACCATTGCCCAGGTGGAGCGACTGATCCGGTATTGCCGGGATCTCCACCGGCTGTTGAACAATTTCGTCAACTTCTCCGATTTCTACGACCCCCAGCGGCTCTCGACGTTCCAGGTGGGGACGCTGTACCTGGACGCGCGGGCCTGTGAGCTTTGTGTGCGCGTCGACGACACCGCGAAGCATGCAGCCCTCGCCGGCCTGGCGAAGACGTACCTGGCGTACTGCGACTGCACCCGTTCCTCCGGCGAGAAGATGACCATCGCGGCGGCGTTCATGAACGGGGACGGCGACAACCTCATGGTCGGGCGCAACGGTGTGTTTTATGACCGCAAGGGCCGCGACTGGGACGCCACGATCACCAAGGTCATCGAGAACCCCATGAGCATCCGCCAGGCGTTCTGGGCTCCCTACAAGAAACTGGTGCGGATGGTGGAGGAACAGGTCGTGAAGCGGGCCGCCGCGGCCGACTCGGCGGCCGAAGCCAAGCTGACGTCCGCGGCCACGGCGACGGCCAACCTCGACAAGAAACCGGCGGAGGCCAAGAAGGTGGATGTCGGCACCGTGGCGGCGTTGGGCGTGGCCTTCGGTGCGATCGGCACCGCGGCGGCCGCGTTTGCCGGCTACTTCTCCGGCATCCTTATCCTGCCATTCTGGCAGGTGGTCCTGGCGTGCGTGGGACTCCTGCTGATCGTGTCGGGCCCGTCGATGCTCATCGCCTGGCTGAAACTGCGCCAGCGCAACCTGGGGCCGATCCTCGACGCCAACGGTTGGGCCGTGAACGGGCGCGTGAAGGTGCCGGTGCCGTTGGGACGTTCGCTCACCTCGCTCGCCAAGCTTCCGCCCGGGACCCTGCCGGCGCTGGACGACAAGTTTGCCGAGCCCCCGGTGTTCTGGCCCAAGCTGGTGGCCTTCGTCATCGCCATCGCGTTCGTGTTCAGCCTGCTGAACGACTTCGGTCTGGTGTACCGCTGGTCCAAGGGAGTCATTGGCACCGACCCCAAGGGTCGCCTGGAAGCGGCGATGAAGAAGAAGGCGGACGAGGCTGCGGAGAAAGCCGCGAAGACCGCCGCCGAAGCCGCCGCCGCCGCGGCGAATGCGCTCCCGGCAGCGAAGTAGGGCGGTCGATCCAGCATCGTTCCACACCCACCATGAACCCTCCCCCTGAGGTCCGGACCGCCGTGGTCACCGGAGCAGGCTCGGGCGTGGGCCGCGCCACGGCGCTCGCCCTTGCGGGCGCTGGCTGGCGGGTCGCGGTCCTCGGCCGACGGCCTGACGCGCTGGAGGCCACCGCGAGGCTGGCCCCGTCGGGTTCGCTCCCGCTGAAAATCGTAGCCTGCGACCTCGCCAATGAGGCTGCGGTGGCGGAGGCGGGACGCGCGATCCTCGCCGAGTTCGGCCACGTGGACGTCCTCGTCAACGCCGCCGGGACCAATACTCCCCGGCGCAGTCTTGAAGTGCTTGCCCCGTCGGAATACCGGAGGCTGATCGACACCAACCTCGGCGGTGCCTATTGGGCGCTGCAGGCGTTCCTGCCCTCCATGCGGGAGCGTGGTCGGGGGACCATCATCAACGTGGTATCGGACGCCGCACGTCAGGCCAGTCCCAAGGCGGGGCCGGCGTACTCGGCGAGCAAGTTCGGGCTTCTGGGTCTGACCCAGGCCATCAACGCCGAGGAACGCACGCGCGGCATCCGTGCCTGTGCGTTGCTCCCGGGTGATATTGACACTCCGTTGCTCGACCAACGCCCCGCTCCGCCACCGCCGGAGGCACGGGTGAAGATGCTGCAGCCAGAGGACGTGGCCGCGTGCGCGCTGTTCGTGATCGGCCTGCCGGCGCGCGCGGTGGTGGAGGAGATCCTGGTGCGGCCGGTTTGACCCCAGCCGATCCCCGAGGTTGCCCTCGCCAGGGTTTTGCAGTCGGCTGATGAACGCCATGTCCGAAGCCATTGCCGAAGCCATTGACCGGTGGAAGAGCGTCGTTGCGGCCCAGCCGGCCAACGATCTGGCCCGCTTCAGCCTGGGGAAGGCTTTGTTCGACGCGGGTCGATGGGGAGAGGCCCGTGAGACATTCGAGACGGCGCTGGTTCGGAAGCCGGACTGGATGGTGGTGCAGATCCTTCTGGGTCGTTGCCATCTGGCGCTCGGCGACCGCGACCTGGCACGCGAGGCGTTCCGGCAGGGGCATGCGTTGGCGGTGGCCCAGCACCACGAGGGGCCGCAGGCGGAGGTGGAGCAGTTGCTGGCCGAACTGAAATGAGGTAGCGCTGCCGTGCATCCCCAGGTTGTCGGTGCGGTGGACCGTACCAAAGCGGCGGCGCGCGTTGCTTCCCGCCGCACTCCAGGAGGAGCGGCGCGCCTTGGAGTGCGCCGAGGAGCCCCGCGAGGCGGCGCTTTGGTATCCGGTCACCCACAACTCATGGATGCACCCGTAGCGCTGCGGCGAAGAAATGGGCACGAAGAAATGGGCTCTTGCAATCGCGGGCGCGTTGGCCCAATTTCTCGCCGCCTTGGGGCACGGGAGCGAGCGTAGCTCAGTCTGGTAGAGCGTCACCTTGCCAAGGTGAATGTCGAGGGTTCGAATCCCTTCGCTCGCTCCAATTTCTTTTCTTCTGCTGCAAGCACTTGAGGTGCCTGCTTCAGCCTCTACGGGCTTGCCCTGATGGATTACTGACAGATTCCTGACCGATTCCTGATAACGTCGCCCGGTGATCCGTTGGCCGACCTGACCGGGGGCGACATCAAGCGGTCGGCTCAAGCGGTGCTGGAGGGTTCCGGCGCACCACCCACCACGTCAGCAGTCCGGCTGCGGCGGAAATCAGGGCTCCCGAAGCGATGGTCCAAGGCACGCCGACTGCCTGGGAGAGCAACCCGGATTCCAGGCCCCCAGTAAATTGGGGTCACATCTCTGAATTTGACAAATGGGGATGGAATTGACGCAATCCGAGCGCATGGCGAGGCCGTTGCGCATCGAGGTGGCAGGTGGACGGCATCATGTGGTTGCCCGTGGCAATGAGCGGAGGGACGTCTTCCGCGACGACACGGACCGGCGACACTTCATCGGGCTTCTGGCCGAGCTTCCGGAGCGGTTCGGGATCGAGGTGCACGCCTGGGTCCTCATGAACAACCATTATCACCTGCTGTTGAGGACGCCCGAGGCCAATCTGAGCCGGGCCTGCCAGTGGTTGAACGTGGCCTACAGCATCTGGTTCAACCTGCGCCACCAGCGAAGCGGCCACCTGTTCCAGGGACGGTTCAAGTCGGTGCTCGTCGACGAGGGGAGTTGGTTGGAGGTGGCGCGGTATGTGCATCTGAACCCGGTGCGGGTGGCGGGACTGGGTTTGGGGAAGTCCGACCGTGTACGCCAACGCACCGCCGGTGCGGAGGATCCTGGAGCGAACAGGGTGGCACGGCGGTTGGAGAGGTTGCGGGGGTATCCGTGGAGTTCGTACCGGGCCTATGCAGGGCTCGCGGTTGCGCCGGCGTGGCTGAGCCTCGGGGAGGTGTTGAGGCTTGGAGGGGGGGGCGGGCAGGCAGGAGCTCGCCGGGCGATTCGGCAGTACCACGAAGGGCCCCTTCGGGAGGGACATTTGGAACCGGTGTGGGGGCGGGTGGAGGGAGGGGCGGTGCTGGGCACCGCGGAGTTCGTCGCGTCGATGAGGGAACGGTTGAAGGGGTTGCCGCGGGAGGTGTCGGGTGCCGGGGCGTGGCGCGGGGCGGTGGAATGGGAGCGGATCGTCACGGCGGTGGAGGCGGAGCATGGGGACCGATGGGAGGAGTTCAGGGACGTGCATGGAGACTGGGCTCGTGACGTGGCGCTGTATCTTGGACGGCGGCTGGGGAGGTTGAGCCTGAAGGACCTCGGGGGAAAGGCGGGCGGGCTCGGAGTGGCGGCGACGGGCCAGGCGGTGAGCCGTGTGGGCAGGGCGAGGCGAGAAGATCCGGAGCTGGCGCGGCGCATCGAAACGATCGAAAGCCAATTGTCAAAAACAGAGATGTGACCCCAAGAACTACCATGCCAAGCACTTTTCTGGGGATCGGCCTCGGGCCGATTCAGGCCAGCATTTTCCTCGACGGCGCTTTTCGCGGCGGCTTCCAACGGTTGGTGATCGCCGATGTCGATCCGGTCCTGATCCGGGCGATCCGTGAGAACAACGGAACGATCCGGATCAACATTGCATCGAACAAGGCCGTCACCACCGAAACGGTAACCGGCGTGGAGGTCTATAACCCGACGGTGCCGGAGGATCTGATGAAACTGACTGAAGCCGCCGCTCAAGCCGACGAAGTGGCGACGGCGCTGCCGAGCATTGCCTTCTTCAAGCACCTCGGCTGGATGAAGGCCGGATTCGAAAAGCAACCGGAGCGCCGCCGCTTTGTCTATGCCGCGGAGAATCACAACCACGCCGCCGAAGAACTCGAGAAAGCCGTGGGAACCTTTCCGCAGACGCACTTTCTCAACACGGTCATCGGAAAAATGAGTTGCGTCTTCCCGGCGGAGGAATGCGCGCGTCGCGGTATCCTGACGCTTACGCCGTCCGCGGACCGAGGGCACCTGGTCGAGGCATTTGATGCAATACTGGTTCAGTCCTGCGACGGTATCCTCGATCGGAAGGTTCGTGGGCTCTGTGACAAGAACGACTTGATTCCGTTTGAGGAAGCCAAGCTCTATGGCCACAACGCGGTCCATTTCTGGCTTGGCCTGCAGGCGCAGCAGAAGGGATCGCAGTTCATGCATGAGCTGGCGGGCGATGAAGAGCTTCTTTCCAAGGCTCGCACGGCTTTTGTGGATGAGTCCGGCTCGGCACTGTGCAGGAAATGGGCCGGCGTTGATCCGCTGTTCACACCGGAAGGATTCGCCGCCTATGCGGACGATCTGCTGGTGCGTATGATCAACCCGTTTCTGACCGACCGCGTTGACCGCGTTTGTCGCGATCTGGAACGTAAGCTGGGTTGGGATGACCGCATGATCGGCACGATTCGACTGGTTCTGAAGCAGGGGATCCAGCCGGTCGTTCTCGCCGAAGGCGCGGCGCTGGCGGTTCGCAACCTTTTTGGCGACGACGTGGAACGAATCCGCGCCGGCCTCGAATTGCTCTGGCGCTCCTGGGACGAGGAAGCGACGCGTGTATGGCTTCAGATCAAGGACAGGCTGGGACCCGAGAGGGGGTAGTCGCGGCGATCAACAGTCATCCGGTAAGGGGCCGATCCGTCCGACCGATACTTCCGACCGATTCCCGAGGCGTTGAGATGTCGGGTCTCGGCTGTGCGCATCGCCTTGGGCCGCCCGTGCCGGCTCGAGTACTCGCACCGGTTCCTTCCAGAACGCATCCCCCGGTCGGAGGGAGACAGAGCCGCGGCTCAGGGGCCCGGGTTTGACTGGATCCGCCTGACCTCTCCGTTCACGCGCAGGACCACCTCGCGTGGTTCCGCCGAGCGGACCTGGTAGGTGGTGACCTTCCCGTTGCGCCAGGCGAGGTCGACCGTGAACCCGCCACGGGCGCGGAGGCCCTTTACGGAACCGTGGGGCCAGGCGGAGGGGAGCGCCGGCAGGAGATCCAGCTCGCCGGTGTGGGATTGCAGCAGCATCTCCGCGATGCCGGCGCAGCCGCCAAAGTTGCCGTCGATCTGGAACGGCGGGTGGGCGTCGAAGAGGTTGGGGTAGGAGCCCGCGCCGCGGCCGTCGTAATGACTGCCCCCATCGGCTGGACTCAGCAGCAGGCCGAGGATGCGGTGGGCGCGGTCGCCGTCGCCGAGGCGGGCCCAGAGGTTGATGCGCCAGCCGAGGGCCCAGCCGGTGCTCTGGTCGCCCCGAGCGTCGAGCAATTTGCGGCTGGCGGTGGCGAGTTCCGGGGTGCCACGCGGGGTGATCTCGTAGTAGGGATAGAGACCGTAGAGCGGCGAGGTGTGGCGGTGGCGCGGCTCCGGCTCGGGGTAGGGTTCGAGCCATTCCTGCAGGCGCCCGTCGGGGCCGATCTGGTTCGGCGCGAGACGCGCGCGCTTCTCCGTCAGCTCGCGGCGGAGCGTGGCGTCGACGCCCAGGATCTCCGCGGCGCGGACGCAGTTCCCGAATAGTTCGCGGAGCAATTGCATGTCGACGGTGGGCCCGAGGCAGACGTGGGCAGTGCGGCCGTCGGGGAGGCGAAAGGCGTTCTCGGGCGAATTGGACGGGCCGGTGACCAGCCATTGGCGGCGGGGTTCCTCGATGAGGTTGTCGAGGTAGAAGAGGGCCGACTCCTTGAGCACCGGATAAGCGCGGGCGAGGAAATCCCGGTCGAGGGTGTAAGCATAGTGCTCCCAGAGGTGCTGACAGAGCCAGGCGGAGCCGCTGACGGTGGAACCCCAGGAGGCGGCCTCACCCGGCGAGGTGAATCCCCAGGGGTTGGTGATCACGTGCGCGACCCAGCCGCGGGCGTTGTAGTAGGCTTTCGCGGTCCGGCGACCGGGTTCCACCAACGAGGCGATGAACCGCAGCATCGGTTCGTGGAGCTCGGAGAGGTTGGCGACCTCGGCCGGCCAGTAGTTCATCTGCACGTTGATGTCGAGGTGCCAGTCCCCGTTCCAGGGCGTCTGGATCTCCTCGGCCCAGAGGCCTTGGAGATTGGCGGGCAACCCGCCCGGTCGGGAGGAACTTATGAGCAGATAGCGGCCGAAGTCGAAATAGAGCGCGGCCAATGCCGGATCGGGTGCCCCCGCGGCGGCGCCCGCGAGGCGTCGGTCGGTGGGGAGCAGGCTGTTGTCGGTCTGGGCCAGATCCAGTTCCACGCGGTTGAACCACTGCTGGTAGCTCCGTACGTGCTCCTGGTGGAGGGCGGGGTAATCGCGTCGTCCGGCGCGTTCGAGGTCCGCCTGGGTTGCGCCTGCCGGGTCCGAGAGTTGGCGGCCGGCGAACCCTCGGAAATCCGTGGCGGCCGCCAGGAGGAGAACCACCTCGTCGGCCATGCTGACGTCGAGGGTGTTGGCGTTCGTGTCGGCGGTGACGGTTCCACCCCGGGCGAGCACGCGAAGGCGGCTGGCATAGCTGACCCCCTGGCCGCCCCGCCCGTCGTTGAGCGTGCCGGTCATGAGCAATTCGTTGGGGCCGGTGACGCGGGTCGTGAAGCGTTCCGGTCGGTCGAGGGCCACCGAGAAGGAGAGCGCACCCTTCCGGTCGGCGGTCAGTCGGGACACGAACACTTCGTCCGGAGCGCTGACAAAGTGCTCCCGCTCGAAGCGCACGCCGTCCCGTTGGAAGCCGATCCGGGCGGTGGCGGTGCGGAGGTCAAGGACGCGTTGGTAGTTCTCGGCGCCAGCCCCGACGCCCGAGTTCGTGGAGGCGGATTTCGCGCCCGGGAAGCGGAGGTGGAGATTGCCGAGCACCTGGTAGCAGCCGAATGGCACGTTGGCGCCGCTGCCGTGCCCCGAGCCTTGTCCCTGGCAGGTGAAGTTCGCGTTGACCAGGGCTTCCGCCTCGACATTCCGGCCTTCCAGGAGCAGTCGACGTATCTCCGGGAGCGCGAGGTGGGCCTCCGGGCGATCGGCGTCCTGCCGGGACCCCGACCAGACCGAGCTTTCGTTGAGGACGATCCGTTCCTCGTCCACGCCGCCGAAGATCATGGCACCCAGGCGACCATTGCCCAAGGGGAGGGAGCGGGTGAAATGGGTCGCGGGGTGCTCAAACCAGAGGGTTCGGGGCTCGAGCTCTCGGACCTCGATTTCCTTGAACCGGATTCTCAACTCATCGCCCGAGTGAAGCTGCAGGGCGAAGTGCCCGACGCGGCCGACCCTCCGGGCAACGTGCGCGGGATTGTCCAGCACGCCGGCCCCGTCCCAATCCGTGCGGACCACGCCGTTCACCACGGTCCTGACCCGGGTGCCCTGGCAGATGAGGAGCAACTCGTTCCATCCGTCGCCCTGGTTGGCGTACCGGAAGACATGGTTCGTGGGCTCATGTTTCGGGTCCATGCTCGAGTCCTTCAGGCTGGGCGAGACCCAGCGCTGCTCGCCGCGGGTTTCGTCGTAGATGAGGCCGGTCCGCCAGGTCATCGGCCCCGGCGGGTGGATGTCCACCTGGGGGCCGTCGAGCCAGCCGCCGTTGGCCGTTTCATCGAAGCGGCTTCGGAATTGCACCCCACTGTTGCCGGGAGAGTCCCGGTACACCTGGAAGCGCAGCCTCAACTCAAAGTCGCCGTACTCGCGCTCCGACACGAGCCAGACGTAGTTGTGGTTCCCCCGGCCCATGGAGTCGCAGAGGATGGTGCCTTGGTCGGCTTTCCAGAATGCCTTGTCTGCGTCTGCCGGTTGGCAACGCACCGTCCAGCCGGAGAGGTCCGTGCCGTTGAAGAGCGGTGTCCACGCGGTACTCCCTTGTGGTGTGGCGGCATTGCTGCCGACCGACAGCAGCAGGAGGACGGCCAAGGCGGGGAGCGTCAGGAGGGGTAGCGCGTTCATGTCGTCCGAGTCGGTTCCTGACCACGCTGGGGTCACGGTGGGCGGAGTCAATCGCCCGGTGGCTGTGCAGGAAGCGCCTCACGCCGCGTTTGAACGGCCGGAGGATTGACCGCGAAGCACGCGAAGCACGCGAAAGAAATCCCCCAACAAAGAAATCCCCCGACCCGTCGTGACCCACCCTGACCGACGGCGGCGGTCAGGGAACCAACCGCACTTCACCCAGGTCGACATCCTGTTCCGCGCGACCTTCGGGGATCGCGATCGGCGTTTGGAACATTCGGGGCGGGTGGTCCGGCGTGGGGTGGGCTCTCCCCAGGCCCACCTGCAGCACGTACGGACCGGGGGTGACGGCTTCCGAAGCCCAGGAACCATCCCCGGTGCGCTCCACGACGAAACTCCGGCTGGAGGCCATCGCGGCTGCCACCTCGGGTTGGCGTCTCCATGCCAGCGCCTTCGCGGGATCGGACAGGATCTCCGCCGAGGGCATGGGGAAGGGCGTGGTGATGGCGGCGAAGCGGATCGGTTCGCGCTCACCCTCCGGCAGGCGGATGCCAAGGGTGACGCGACGGTCTGTCTTGCCGACGTTGAGCCGGAGGGTTTCCCCGGGAGCGGGTTCGAGGACGGTACGCCGAACAAAGGCGGCCCCCCCGAGGAGGCAAGGCCGCCGGGACGAAGCGCGATGGGCAGCCCCGGTCCGACCGAGGTGGACTCGGCACCCGCCGTCGGCGTGCCGTCGGGACGCAACACCTTGAGGGTCAGCGATTCCGCCTTCTGCAGCTTCACGTTCAGGGTGACTTCGCCCTCGTCGGGCTTCACCAAGCGGCTCACGTGGGGAGCGTAGCCCTCGGCCTCGATCTTGAAGTGGTAGCCCGGGTTCGGAACCCCCGATGGCGGCCTCTTCAAGGGAATGGCGGAAGGTGCCGCCTTCGAAGCTGGGCCAGAATCGCTCGAGCGTGCTCCAGCGAGCCACCGGGGAGCCCGGGATCGACGCGGCGTTTGGCCAACCCACGCCGATCTGGAACCGGGCAATCGGTGCGTCGGTGTCGGCGTCGCCGACCGTCCCGGCGATGACCAGCGCGGGTGGCAGGACGACCACGTGCTCCTGATCGTCGGGGCGGACCCGGAACCCACTCACGCGCATGTACCCGCGTTTGTGGACATCGAAGCCCAGTTCGCCATCTGGCGCCTGTTCCCAGACAACCCTTCCTTCAGCGTCCGTGAGCGGATTGAACTCCGCTTGGACCGAAGGCTGCTGGGAGTCACCCCCTGGCTGACGATCGAAGGTGTCGTACCAGACATTCGCGCCGGGCACCGGTTGGCCGGACGAATCCGTCACCCGCAGACGGAGCGTTTTGCCCTCGGTGAGGATCAACCGGACGGGAGGCGCCTCCGGACCGCTTACCGTGTTCAAGGTGGTGGGGGTGAAACCCGCGGCGGTGGCGGTGACGAAGTTCTCTCCGACACGGCAGCCCGGGATGGCGAAGTTCCCTTGCGGATCGGCCACCCCTTCGCGCCGCCCGGACTCTCCGACCCGGCCGACGGCCACCTGCGAACCACCGACAGGGCGATCCCGGCGATCGACCACCGTGCCGCGGACAGTCGTGGCGGGGCGCAGTCGGAACACGTGGGTCTCCTGGCGAAGCTCGGTTTCCGCCTGCCGGTTCGCCTTCAGCATGACGAGATCCGACGCGACGTGGTCGGGGTGGCTGGCGGAGCCGTAGATCCGGGGGATCGAACCCTGCTCCACGTATTCGATCAGGATGTCCTCGGTTTCGGTCATAGCGTTTCAACCTCTATAAAGCCACCGGGCCGCCGGATCCGACAAGGAGGCGATGGCGTGTGGAACGGAAGGTCGGACGCCGGTGCATCCAGAAGTTGTGGGTGACCGGATACCAAAGCGCCGCCTCGCCGGGCTCCTCGGCGCACTCCAGGGCGCGCCGCTCCACCTGGAGTGCGGCGGGAAGCAGCGCGCGACGCCGCTTTGGTACGGTCCACCGAGCCGACAACTCTCGGATGCAGTGCGGACCGTGCCCCGGTGAAATCGCCGTTGACGGGAGCAGCGAATCCTGAGAAAGACCCGCACCCCGCAACGGTTGCTTATCCATGCCATGAAGATTGTCTATTCATTGAACTGCCGCTCCCTCGCCTTGTGCCTGCTGGTCGTCCTTCCGTCCGCGTACGCCGCCACGGTTGGGACGTTCACCGGCGGCGACCCTGGGGAGGGCCTCGATCTCCAGGGCAATTTCACGTATGCCGTCAACGTCGGGCCATCCGGTCCGGCCGGGAAGGCGGGGGACGCCAGCTTCGTGGCGGACTCCAGCGCCGGCGTCGAGGTCATCGCGCAGAACAACATCGCCACGGGCGGCTGGCTTACCGCCGACTTCGGAACCTCGGAGAACGACCAGCGCCTCGAGGCGGTCCTTGCCTCGATCCGCTGGTCGGCCTCGCCGGAGGTGGTGACCGTGAAGCTGAGGGTCGAAGTGGGAGTCGACTACAAGCTGCAATTGCTGTTCGGCGAGGACTGCTGCCCGGGCCGGGGGTTCAATGTGGTGCTCGCGGGGGAGACGGCCTTGGACAGCTTCATGCCCGGCCCGCTTCAGGCGGGGGAGGGCGAGTTTGCCGAACAGAAGCGCAAAATCGGGGTGGTGATCACCCACGAGTTCAAGGCAGCGACCAGCGAGTACGAATTCGTCCTCGACGGCGCCGCGGCCGAATCGCCGGACATCAGCGACCGCAACGCAATCCTGAATGGCTTTACCCTGGAACGACTCAGCGCCACCAACGACTCCGACGGCGACGGGTTGCCGGATGACTGGGAGGCCAAGTATTTCTCGGGTCTCGGCGAGGGGGGAACCGACGACAGTGACGGGGATGGTCTGGCCAACGCCGAGGAATTGACGGTGGGAACCGTTCCCTCGGACGCCGATACAGACGATGACGGGCTGATGGACGGGCGGGAGGTAACAGGGACCAGGACGGACCCGAACAAGCGGGATACCGACGGGGATGGTCTCGACGACGGCGCCGAGGTGAACGTCCATCGCACCGATCCAACCAAGACGGACACCGATGGCGATGGCTTTGGTGATGCCCGGGAACTCGCGGTGGGGACCGATCCGAACAACAGCGCGATCAAGCCGGTGTTGACCACGATGGCCGCGTTCACGGGTGGTGACGTTGGCGAAGGTCTGGACCTGGAGGGGACCTTTGTCTACGCGCTGGCCGCCGGCGCCGGCGACGATGCGGCTGTCCGGATCAGGGACGCCCAATTCTCCCCGTTGGTGGAGAACGAGGTGCCCGGGGCGCTGCTGGTCGCGGGCAACACCGCCCCGGGGTGGTACGCGGTGAACTATGGCGACACCGAGAACGATGCGGCCCTGAGGGCCGTGACCGGCAGCATTCGCTGGAGCAACGCGGCCTCGGATACTCCGGAGGTCGTTCTGACCTTGGACGACCTCGAAGTGGGTGGCGCGTACAAGGTGCAGCTCCTCTTTGGTGAGCAGTGTTGCAATCGTGGCTTTGACGTCTGGTTCGACGAGAAGCGCGTGGCGGACGACTTCAACCCGGGGGTGGTGCAGGGAGGGACGGCCATCGCCCGACAGGGAGCCGTTCTCACGCGGTACCATTTTCCGGGCAGTACCTCGCTGGTCATCCGACTGGACGGTCGGACCGCTCCCTTCACGGATCACAACGCAATTCTGAACGCGGTGACCGTGGAGAAACTCTCCGGCAAGCTGGACACCGAGCCGGATGGGCTCCCCGATGAGTGGGAGAAACTCTACTTCGGCGATCTGAGCCGCACCGGCAGCGTGGACTCGGACGGCGACGGGCTCACCAACGCGGAGGAATTCATTGGGGGTACCGACCCGGGCGTCGCGGATTCGGAACCCGACGGATTGAACGACGGGGAGGAGAAACTCGCCGGGACCAACCCCACCAACGGCGACAGCGATGGTGACGGTCTGAAGGACGGCGAGGAGGTCAAGACCTATAAGACCAACCCCACCATCGCGGATTCCGACGGCGACGGTCTGACAGACGGAGTTGAGGTCCACGAGCATGGAACCAACCCCCTGGCGAAGGACACCGATGGCGATGGGTTCAGCGATCTGGTGGAGGTGTTCA